>JAEXTR010000329.1 GCA_023406915.1 Bacteroidota bacterium | reverse complement strand
TTCAATAGCTGTTTTCAGTTCCATGATCGTCCTTTTGGATATTGTTACTCTAAAAATAATGAGTTGGGATGAGATTTCATAAATGTTAAAATATTATGCATTTCACCCATTTTTCGCAAGTAGTCCTGTTTTTCCGGGCAACTTAAAAGCGGCAATTTTGCTATTTTAATCCCTCACACTGAAAAATCTTTGAGTTGATAATGTATGAAATTGTATATGCTGAGTTTCTTTCAGCTGATATAAAAAGGTTTGTAATACGAGCTCCTAAAATTGCTAGAAAGCGGAAACCCGGGCAGTTTGTAATTGTAAGAGTTTCTGATGTGGGAGAAAGAATACCGCTTACTATCGCAGACTCAGATTCTGTAGAAGGCACTATCACAATTATTGTGCAGCGCGTTGGCAGAACCACCGGTGAGATGATGAAGCTCCGTAATGGTGACTCATTTCATGATGTGGTGGGACCTCTGGGTAAACCATCCCATATTGAAAACTTTGGTACCGCTGTAAGCATCGGAGGTGGTGTAGGCACTGCCATTGCATTCCCGATTGCAAAGGCATTAAAGGAGGCTGGAAACAATACTATTTCGATCATTGGTGCCCGAAATCAGGATCTGGTAATCCTGGAAGAAGATATGAAACATATCTGCGATGAGGTTATAGTAACAACTGATGATGGCAGTTATGGAAGGCACGGCTTTGTTACTGATGCACTGAGACAGTTGATAGAAGAGCGAAAAATTGATTTCGTGCTGGCAATTGGTCCGATCCCCATGATGAAGGCGGTTGCGGAAGTTACGCGTCCTCACGGAATTCAAACTGTTGTCAGTCTGAATCCTGTGATGGTGGATGGGACCGGTATGTGTGGTGGATGCCGTGCAGTTGTGGGAGAAAAGACTGTGTTTGTTTGCGTTGATGGCCCTGAGTTTGATGCTCATCAGGTGGATTTTGAAATATTAATGAATCGTAACCGCTTTTATCAGCAGCAGGAAAAAAAGTCTTCTGACCAGCATCATTGCAGAATTGACGCAGCCGCGGAAGCACTGAAGGCCACTGAACCAAAAACTGAAATAGTTGTCTGACAGGAGATTTGATGACAGAGTTAACAAAAAAAGAACGTATGAAAATTCCGCGCCAGCCAATGCCTGAGCAAGACCCCCAGATGCGGAATAAAAACTTTACAGAAGTGAATCTTGGTTTTACCGAAGAACTTGCACAGCTTGAAGCTCAAAGATGCCTGCAATGTCCTAAACCGGTTTGCATTGAAGGATGCCCGGTTGGTGTGCAGATCAAGAGTTTTATTGACCTTGTGGCAAAAGGAGATATTCTGGGTGCTGCTGCAAAGCTCAAAGAGGATAATGCTTTACCCGCAGTATGTGGCAGGGTATGCCCTCAGGAAGAGCAATGTGAGGCAAAATGTGTAGTTGGTGTAAAAGGTGAGTCTGTGGCAATCGGCAGACTGGAGCGGTTCGTTGCAGATTATGAACGGGAAAAATTTGGAATACGGACACCAAAGATTGCCGAAAAGACAGGTAGAAAAATTGCCATCGTTGGCAGCGGACCAGCTGCATTAAGTTGTGCCGGTGACCTTGCTATCAGCGGGCATGATGTAGTTGTATTCGAGGCGCTTCATGAAGTTGGTGGAGTACTCGTGTACGGTATTCCTGAGTTCCGCCTCCCAAAGGAAATTGTAAGGGCTGAGGTGAGTGCACTTGAATCAATTGGAGTTGAGTTTAGATTGAATACAGTAATTGGTTTCACAGACACGATTGACGAACTCTTTGAAGAAGGATTCGAGGCTGTGTTTATTGCTACTGGTGCGGGACTCCCATATTTTATGAATATCCCGGGTGAAAACCTGAACAGTATTTATTCTGCAAATGAATTTCTTACCCGTGTGAATCTGATGAAAGCCTACAAGTTTCCTGAATATGATACACCTGTGTTTGATTGTTCTGGAAAAAGCGTGGCAGTTTTTGGTGGTGGGAATACAGCCATGGATGCTGTCAGAACCGCCAAACGTTTAGGAGCTGAAAAAGCCGCCATCATTTACCGAAGGTCAGAAAAAGAAATGCCTGCCAGACTCGAAGAAGTTCACCATGCGAAAGAAGAGGGGATTGAGTTTGTGATGCTCACCAATCCGCTTGAGTTCATTGGCGATGAAAAAGGTTGGTTACAGGCTGTCAAACTTCAGAAAATGGAGTTGGGTGAACCAGATACTTCGGGTAGAAGAAGACCGGTACCCATTCAGGGTTCTGAGTACGAGATGCCGGTTGATATGGCAGTTATTGCGATCGGTAATGGTTCTAATCCCATTATTCAACAAACTACACCAGATATGAACTTCAATAAATGGGGGAATATCGTTGTTGACCAGGAAACGATGAAAACCTCAAAGAAAGGTGTCTTCGCTGGCGGTGATATCGTGACCGGTGGTGCTACCGTGATCCTCGCAATGGGTGCCGGAAGAACTGCAGCCAGAGCAATTAATCAATACCTTCAGAATATGTCTGAATGGTAATGGGTTTTTTAGTAAATAAAGGATAATCTATGATGCAGTTCAGGTATATTGTTTTGCTGGTGATAACGTGTTCAGCATTTATGTGGGCGCAGTATAAGTATCCTGAAACCAGGAAGACTGACGTTACTGACCAGTATTTTGGTGTTTCAGTTGCTGACCCCTACCGTTGGCTTGAGGATGACCGTGCACCAGAGGTAGAGGCCTGGGTGACTGCTCAGAACGAAGTGACTTTTGGCTATCTGAATACCATTCCATTCAGAGAAGCACTGAAAAGCCGTATGGAAAGCCTTATGGATTATCCGCGTTACTCCGCTCCATTCCAGGAGGGCGAGTACTATTATTTCTATAAGAACTCGGGGTTACAAAACCAGTCCGTACTGTATCGCCAGAAGGGACTGGAAGGTGCTGCCGAAGTGTATATTGACCCCAACACCTTCTCAGAAGATGGTACCGTTAAGTTATCTTCTCTCTCATTTTCTGAGGATCAAAGGTATACTGCTTATTCGGTAAGCAGAAGTGGTAGCGACTGGCAGGATATTTTTGTTCTTGATAATACAACTGGTAAACGACTACATGATTCTTTGGCATGGGTGAAATTCAGTGGTGCTGACTGGTACGGTAATGGATTTTTCTATAGCCGGTATGATGCACCTGCAAGTCAGGATAAGGCCTATTCAGAGAAAAATCTTTTTCACAAGGTCTATTACCACACTATAGGTGACCCGCAGGAAAAGGATAAGTTGGTTTATCAGGATACCACCCAGATTCTTTTCTTCTCAGTTTCGGTTTCGGATGATAACCAATTTCTGTTTCTCTTCTCAAGTGGACAGGGAAGAGGTAACACGCTTGCCTACAAAAAACTGGAAGATGAAAGCGGCGCTTTCCTGAATTTAAAACCTACGATGGAAGATAAATTCTACCCGGTTGATAACAAGGGTGACATTGTTTATATCTATACTACTATGGATGCACCGAACGGGAAGATGATAGCTGTTGATCTGAAGAACCCGGCCCCTGAAAACTGGAAGGATGTTATCCCAGAATCTGAGCTTCCATTAAAGAATATCCGGAGTGCTGGTGGAAAAGTCTTTGTAACGTATATGAGAGATGTTACAGACCGGTTATTTGTTTACTCATTTGATGGGATAAAAGAGCGCGAAGTCACCCTTCCATCATTGGGCAGTATTTCCGGTGTAGTGGGAAAACCTGAAGCGAAAGAGGTGTTTTTTACATTCACATCATTTGTCTTTCCTCCTACTATCCTGCGCTATGAGATCAATGCCGAAAGTGCAAAAGTTTTTCAGGAATCAGAAACCAGATTTAATCCAGCAGAATTTGAAACTGTCCAGGTCTTTTACCCATCAAAGGATTCGGTCATGATCCCGATGTTTCTCGTACATAAGAAAGGGATGAAACTTGAAGGGAATAATCCGACACTTCTTTATGGGTATGGTGGCTTCAATGTCAGTCTTTCACCCTGGTTTGATCCGCTGCGTATAGCATGGCTTGAACAGGGCGGTGTTTTTGCGGTTGCTAATCTCCGTGGTGGGGGTGAGTATGGCGAAGCATGGCATACTGCCGGGACGAAGCTGAACAAGCAAAATGTATTTAATGATTATATAGCAGCCGCTGAATGGTTGATCAGTAACCGCTACACATCATCTGATCGCTTAGCAATTAATGGTGGTTCAAATGGCGGGCTGCTTGTAGGTGCAGCAATGTGTCAGCGTCCCGAATTGTTTAAGGTTGCAATTCCTGAGGTTGGAGTTATGGATATGCTCAGGTACCATCGGTTTACTATTGGATGGAATTGGGCGAGCGATTATGGTACCTCTGATGATAAAGAAAACTTTAAAAATCTCTATGCCTATTCACCACTGCATAACCTGAAAAAAGGCGCTGTATATCCTGCAACACTGATCACTACTGCAGATCACGATGATCGGGTTGTGCCAGCC
>JAEXTR010000288.1 GCA_023406915.1 Bacteroidota bacterium | reverse complement strand
CGTGGTGGTGGGACCTGATGAATACCGCCGTTTGCCCGAGTATATTGATGAGGCAGTGAATGGTGGAAAAGGGATTGGTGTGCGGCTTTCCAAGACCGAGACGTATGACGATATTCTGCCGTACCGTGAACAGGGGCTTTCTGCATGGATCAGTGTGATGCGGGGCTGTGATAAGTTTTGCAGTTTCTGCGTGGTACCCTATACCCGCGGCAGGGAGCGGAGCAGAAACCTGGAGAGTATTGTGAAAGAGATTGAAGCACTTTCTGCCAGAGGTTTCCGGGAAGTGACGCTGCTGGGGCAGAACGTCAATTCATATCAGGATGAAGGGAATGATTTTGCTGATCTGCTGGAAGCCGCCGCAAGGGTGGATGAGAAGATCAGAGTGAGGTTTACGACATCCCATCCGCAGGATTTATCAGAAAAGCTGCTGCACACGATAGCCGCCTACAAAAACATTTGCAATTATATTCATCTGCCGGTGCAGTCGGGTTCAAACCGGATACTGGAGCTGATGAACAGAACGTACACGATTGAGCACTACCTGGAGCTGATCGATAAGGCGCGGAAGATTATTCCGGGCGTGAGTTTTTCGACCGATATTATTTCCGGCTTCCCTACCGAGACCGGTGAAGACCATCTGATGACGCTGGATGTGATGCAGAAGGTGAAGTATGACGGTGCGTATATGTTTAAATATTCTGAACGTGAAGGCACCAAGGCGGCGAAGATGGAAGATGATGTGCCGGAAGAGACCAAGACGAAGCGTTTACAGGATATTATCACGCTGCAACATCAGATTTCGAATGAGATTAATCAGGCACTGGCAGGAACCACCGAGACCGTGATGGTGGAGGGGTTCAGCAAGAAATCTGACCAGTATCTGGCAGGACGAACCGACACGAACAAGATTGTGATCTTCCCTGTAGGGGATGGGATCACAGAAGGTGATTACGTGGATGTGCGGATTACGCGCGCTACGTCAGGCACGTTGTTTGGTGATGTGCTGCAGGTTCGTGACCGCCGGAGCGATACAATTATCAAGGCAGTGTAAGCCAACTCTTTTTTCTAAACACCGGAGGAATCCGAGATGAAAAGAATCATGCTGTTCTGTATGGCACTCTGCATGGCAGGGATGCTTTCTGCACAGGAGAGTGATGTACAATCAGTGCTGACGCTGATTGATCAGGGAAAACTTTCAGACGCCCGCACCCGTGTTTCGGGGTTGCTGTCGACCTATCCTGCTGAGCCGTCTGTATTATATGCAGATGCGCTGCTTACCGAAGATGCGGTCCACGCATCGGAAAAATATAAACTAATTTTGAATGCACACCCGAACTCACGCTATGAAGATGCGGTGTTGTACCGGCTCTATACGTATTATTCGGCAGTGGGGAGTGTGGATCAGACCGCCAGCCAGTATAAATCCCAACTGCAAACGAAGTATCCTGCCTCTGGCTATACGAAGCTGCTGGAACCGGGAATGGTGAAGCCGATCGAGAAGAAGAACGATGTGAGTGTGGCAGACGAAAGGAAGGATGAGAAGAAGGATGAGGAAACGGAGAACAAGGGTACACGGTATGGCGGGAAGGATGATGCAAAAGAGAGCGGACAAGGAAAGTACCTGCTGCAGGCAGGGTTTTTCTCGGTAGAGGCGAATGCTGACCGTTTGAAAAGCAAGCTGAAGAAAGCGGGATTCCCGGTCCTCACGAAGCCAAAAGAATTGAATGGAAAGAAGGGGGTGACGGTGTATGTTGGTCCCTATGAAACAAGGACGGAAGCGAACAGCAGCGCCCTGGTACTGAAGGAACGGTACGAGGTTGAAACGATGCTGGTAGAGCAGTGATACGATTGTCCTTTGGTGAGAATTACCGTACATTTCTGTTTTAAATTTTCTGGAAAAGCATGACAGTTCAAGAGTTTCAACGGCAGTTTGGAATTATCGGAAACTCGAAAGAGATCCGCGATCTGGCGGATATCGTAATGCAGGTTGCACCATCGGATATCACGGTGCTGATTCACGGTGAGAGCGGCGTAGGGAAAGAAGTGTTTGCCCGCGCAATCCACGGATACAGCAACCGGAAAGATCAGCCGCTGATCAGTGTGAATGCAGGTGCGATCCCCGAGGGGCTGCTTGAGAGTGAGCTGTTCGGGCATAAGAAGGGAGCGTTTACCGGTGCTATCGGTGAACGGAGAGGGTATTTTGAGCTTGCTGATCAGGGAACGCTGTTTCTGGATGAGATAGCTGAAATGCCGATTGCCACGCAGGTAAAGTTGCTGCGTGCGATTGAATCGAAAGAGTTTTTACGGATCGGGGCTGAGACAATCACGAAGGTGAACCTCCGGTTTATTGCCGCATCGAATAAAGACCTTCAGGCAGAAGTGGAAGCAAAGCGTTTCCGTGAAGACCTGTATTTCCGACTGAAGGCAGTGTCACTTTCCATACCTCCCCTCAGGAAGAGGCGGGGGGATATTATCGAACTGACCCACCATTTTGTACGCCGGTATGAAGAAGAACAGAGAACCGGCAAGATCACCATTACCAATGAAGCCCTCGAGATACTTGAGCGTTACCCCTGGCCCGGAAACGTGAGGGAGTTGAAGAATGCGATTGAGACCGCTATTGCGCTTTCCCGCGACGGTATTTTGCGTGCAGAATCGTTTCATCAGCTGATACCTGCGGTAACCCCGCAGCCTGCGCGCAACCTGCCGAGTGTGGTAGGGAAGAGCACGGAGGAGCTGAACTGGGAATTCGTGTACCGGGCATTGTTTGAGCTGAAGAGGGATATCCTGGAGATCAAGGATATGATCACGGCGCAGGTGCCGCAGAAGCCGCAGCGGTTCCAACCCAATGAAGAGACCCCCGAGGGGATCACCGATATTGAGGAACTGGAGAAGCGTGCGATACTGACTGCGTTGCGGAAGTCGAAGGGGAATAAACGCCGGGCAGCCGGGTTGCTGAATATGAGTGAGCGGACGCTCTACAGGAAGATGAAAGAGTATGACCTTTATAACTTCTGAGATGAAAAAAGGTGCATTGATGATTTTGCTCCGCCGAGTGGGGAGGAATCCCATCCATAGGAGTTTGCATTTATTTTTGCTAGTAAATTTTGTATTTTTACCGACTATATTTTTCGGTGGATGCAGCGGTTGTCCCTATTCATTTTCCGGTGCTTCCATACCGCCCCATCTGAAGAGTATAGCGATACCAGTTGCAGACGACCGCAGCGGATCAGGCGAGCCAACACTCAGGGATAAACTGACGCAGAAACTGACACAGAGATTTCTTGATGACAACAGTTTCAGGATCACAGAACGGAACAATGCAGATGCAGTGCTGGAATGTGCCGTCAGTCAAGTAACCGATGCGCCGGCAATCATAACCGCCGGTGAGAGTGTACAGGTGATGCGCGTAACCGTTGTGGTTCAGGTAGCTTACAAGGACCTGGTGGAAAAAAAGCTGGTATTTGAAAAATCATTTTCTGACTTTGGTGATTACCCTTCAGGAGGGTCACTGGATCAACGCAGCCGGGCGATTGAGACAGCTCTTGATAAAATCACTGAGGATATTCTCTTAAACACAGTTTCCGGATGGTAATTACTTTGTATCTGGAGTGAACGAGACAATGGACGAACTAGTATTAGTCGTATACTTTATATCTTTATTTATTCTTTTTGTATTTGGTCTTCATGGTTTCATTATGATCTTCTATCATCAGAAGTATCGCAATGTAAAGCCGGTACCGAAAGAAGATGTTATTCCTGAAGGCACTGTTACCATACAGCTGCCTATTTACAATGAAATGTATGTTATTGAACGCCTGATCAACGCGATCTGCGATATGGATTTCCCGCGGGAAAAGATGGAGATTCAGGTGCTTGATGATTCAACTGATGAAACCGTTGATGTGGTTGCCGGAATCGTTGCTGACAAGAAGGCACTTGGTTTTGACATTCACCACATCCGCAGAGGATCCCGTGAGGGGTTCAAGGCTGGTGCATTGAAAGAAGGACTGCGCATCGCAAAGGGTGAGTATGTTGCGATTTTTGATGCAGACTTTGTACCGAAGAAAGATTTCCTTAAAAAGACCCTTCCTCACTTTAGTGATGAAAAGGTTGGTATGGTACAGACCCGCTGGGAACACCTGAACGGTGATTACTCCATCATGACCAAAGCCCAGGCGCTGGCGCTTGATGGTCACTTTGTGATTGAACAGAATGTGCGAAACCGTGCAGGGTTCTTCTTCAGCTTTAACGGTACCGGCGGTATCTGGCGTAAGGAGTGTATTGAGGATGCAGGCAACTGGCACTCAGACACGCTGACCGAAGATCTTGACCTGAGCTACCGTGCACAGCTGAACGGCTGGCGGTTTGTGTATCTGAAGGATTTCACCTCACCCGCAGAGCTGCCTGCTGAAATCAATGCTTTGAAGGCACAGCAGTTCAGATGGACGAAGGGTGCGATTGAAACCTCCAAGAAGATTTTGCCGATGGTTTGGAAATCAGGTGTGCCGATGAGGATTAAGCTTCAGGCAACGTTCCACCTGACCAACAATTTTGTATTCCCGTTCGTACTGCTGGCAGCAATTCTGAATGTGCCGCTGACCTTCATTAAGAACAGCGGAAGCCATGAAATGTATTTTGCTTCCATGTCGATTTTTATTTTGGCGTTTGTCGGGTCATTCCTCTTCTACTATTATGCACAGAGGGATATCAGAACAGACTGGCATAAGAAGATTATTCTCTTTCCACTGTTTATGGCTGGCAGCATGGGTTTTGCGGTAAACAACACCCGTGCGGTATTTGAAGGGCTGATGAACAGGAAGAGTGAGTTTGTGCGCACACCGAAGTTCAAGGTGGTAAGTAAGAACGACAGTTTTAATGAGAAGAAGTATATCAACCGTAAGATCGGACTTTCCGTGATCGTAGAGCTGATCATGGCAGTGTACTGTCTGGTAGGTATCGTATCAACGATTTACTTCATGGAGATTGCAGCGCTGCCATTCCAGATGCTGTTCTTCATCGGATTCTCATTTGTTTCCTATATGTCCCTAAAACATGCATTTGCCAAAAACAGGTCATAAGTGTGACTCAGGAACAAGAGCAGCAGTTGCTGCACAAGATCACTGATATTTTAGCCGAAAAGCATACGACGCCTCTCTTTATCAGAGAGGCGTTTATGCTTTATGAAAAGGGTCAGTACCGGAG
>JAEXTR010000233.1 GCA_023406915.1 Bacteroidota bacterium | reverse complement strand
GAGTCAGGCTACTGAATACGGCTTACCTCCACTTTCATTCTTATTGTGTCATGATATTCTGCCCCGTACTTAGTGTATCTTCGCCGAAGGCGCATTATCCATTGTCAATTATCATTTATCCATTTTCCTCCGCCTGTGGCGGAATCAATTCTCTTCCTTATCTTTGTAATCATTAATCTTAACAATTAAGTACATTTTCTTTTTGCCATGAAACAAACCGATGCAGTCAATCAACTGCTTGAAACAAAGGTCGCTGACCTCATTATCCGTAACCACGCTATGTTGCTCGTGCTGGAGCACTTTAACGTCTCATTGCCGGTGCAGGAAAAAACAGTAGCTGATCTGTGTACAGAATTCGGGATCAATCCCGATATGTTCCTTGCATTTATTCATCTTTTTGAAGGGATGCCTTATTCAGTTACCACTGACTATAGCCACCAGGACATTATCACCCTGATCGCTTTTCTGAAAAAAAGTCATCAGTACTATCTTGATGAGCAATGCCCCTCACTTGCAAATCAGATTGAAAAACTCCAAAACCTGAACACACATCGTGAAATTGCAATGGTGCGCAGATTCTTTGATGACTACCTGGCTGAAGTCACAGAACACCTCGCCTACGAAAATGATGTAGTCTTTCCCTATATCCTTCGGCTTGCTGGTATCGTCCACGGTTCGGACGATCCAGGTGATCGCGGTGCTTACTCTGTGAATGAGTATAAGAACCAGCATAACGATATTGAAGAAAAGCTCGCAGACATGCGGAATCTGCTGATCAGATACCTTCCTACTGAAAGAGACCAGGTTGCCCGAAGGGACCTGCTGTTTGCTCTCAGGGATTTTGAAAAAGACCTTCATGTCCATAGCTGCATTGAGGATACCATCCTGATACCCCTCGTAGAAAAGATGGAGGCGCAGCTGAAAGAGCGGGTGAAGTGACTTTGGCTGAAAAGCTTTCTGTAATCATTGCTGAGCCATCCCCCTTATTACAGGAGGGACTCCGAACGCTTCTGCAGAAATCTGGCATGCGTGCCGCAATCACTATTGCTGCGAACTTTCAGCAGGTTGATGAATTGCTGAAGCAGGGTGAATACGATGCCGTACTCATTAACCCGTCCTTCGTCCAGCATTTGCATGAGGGGTTTGCACCGATGAGAAGGAATTTTGATCCGGTTAAATGGATTGGAATCGTCTACGCATTCTTCGATCAGGAACTTCTCAGTCAGTTTGATGGACTGGTAAGAATCAGTGATAACCCGGATAAAATCATCGCATTGATAAACCAATTGCTCCAGAAAGGTGATCAGGAGGAGAATGAGCCTCATCAAAACCTGAGTGAGAGGGAAATCGATGTCCTGAAACTTCTCGTTGCCGGTTGCAGTAATAAAGAGATTGCTGAAAAACTCTACATCAGCATCCATACTGTGATTTCTCACAGAAAAAACATCTCCGTTAAGACCGGAATCAAGTCTGTTGCAGGTCTCACTATCTTTGCTGTGGCAAAAAAACTGATCCGCTTAGATCAGGTTGAATAGCTTTTTTTGCCTGATTCATCACTTTTAGGGATGGTATTCCCGCATTTTCATCATTTCTGGGGATTGAGACCCTTGACAGGTATAGGTAGTTTTCACTATAGATTTATTACACACTTTAGTGAAAACGACTACTATGAAAACATACACACACAATCTCGATTATCTCAGATACGTACTGGTTTTAGTCATAGGTATTGCCACATTCCAATATGCGCAGGATGATACCATGTCCCGCTTTTCATTCAGGTCTTCTACCACATATGATAACCATCTCGTTGGTAACCTTTCCGGAGGTCAAAAAACCGGTTCAGTTTCGCTCGGCCTTCTGCAATGGGGTTTACAGGGGGTACTAAAGGGTACTAATGGCAATGAAGTCGGCGTCTTCAACCTCACGCTTGCCAATGCACATGGCGGTCAGCCAACGGAAACTCTCATCGGTGATTACCAGGCTGTCTCAAACATTGAAGCCGGTAACCAGACTTTTTTATTCGAACTCTGGTACGCCCATAATTTCGGCGACCTGGTGGTTACTGCTGGTTTGCAGGATATGAATGCTCAGCTTGCCGTGAGCGAATATGCAGGACTGTTCGTAAACAGTTCGTTCGGGATCCACAGCAATGTTGCGAGCAACATCCCTAACCCGATCTACCCGCTCACATCACTGGGATTGACTGCCAACTGGCAGATGTCAGACTTTGATGCTATAAAAATTGGTTTTTTCGATGGATTGCCGGATGATTTTGAAGAAAACCCTTATAATATCAACTGGAGAATTGGAGCCGATCAGGGAGTGCTTGCGATTACCGAATATGAAAGGAAGAACCTTTTTTCAGAAACATTGCCCGGAACAATAAAAATTGGGACATATTTCTCCCACTCACCAGAGAACGCAAAGCGCAATCCGGGTGTTGATAAGAATAACTACGGGCTCTACGCTGTGATAGATCAGCAGTTGTTCTCCCACGAAAATAATGCCGGTGGACTTGGGTTCTTTGGTCAGTTTGGATACTCCCCGAAAGAACGCAATAGCAACCACATGTATGTAGGCGGTGGTCTGCATTACACTGGTTTAATCTCAGGTCGGGAAGATGATGTCGCCGGTCTCGCATTTGCAAATGCAAGCTTTCATGGCTTGTCGTATGATCATGAACTGGTGATCGAAATGAACTATCAATTCATGGTCACCGAAAATATCATGCTGAAACCTGACCTGCAGTATGTAATACAGCCGTCCGGTACGGATCAAAAACTGGATAACGCACTCGTTGCTTTGTTACACATCGGCTTCGGATTTTAATACAGCGATTTTTCGCCTTAAACGGAAATGATTGAATAAATATGGAAACTGGA
>JAEXTR010000228.1 GCA_023406915.1 Bacteroidota bacterium | reverse complement strand
TCAGGTCATGTAAAGAGCTGGGCATAAAAACAGTTGCTGTCTATTCCGAAGCCGACCGCAATTCGCTTCCTGTAGCATTTGCTGATGAAGCGGTCTGTATCGGACCTGCCCCGAGCAGAGAGAGTTACCTGAAGGTCTCAGCCATTATCTCTGCCGCAACCATCACCGGCGCAGACGCCATTCATCCTGGTTATGGTTTCCTTTCTGAGAATGCCCACTTTTCACAGATTTGCCGTGAAGTGGGGATAAAATTCATTGGCGCATCCCCTGAAATGATCAGAGCAATGGGGGATAAGGCAACTGCCAAAAAGACCATGAAGGAAAACGGTGTTCCCGTTGTGCCTGGCAGTGATGGCGTCATTACCGATTTGCAGGAGGCAAGAAAGATCGCCTCAGAAATCGGGTATCCCGTTATTATCAAGGCTACTGCCGGTGGCGGCGGTAAAGGTATGAGAATCGTCAGGGAGGATGCTGAATTTGAAAAGGCGTTTCAGACTGCTAGCTCTGAAGCCGAGGCATCTTTCAACGATGGCTCTATGTACATCGAAAAGTTTGTTGAAAATCCGCGTCATGTGGAGATTCAGATACTGGGTGACAGTTTCGGCAATGTGTACCACTATGGTGAGCGTGATTGTACCGTTCAGAGGCGCCATCAGAAACTGATCGAGGAGTCACCATCCCCCGTGGTGGATGAAGACCTCAGAAAAAGAATGGGTGATGCAGCCATCAAGGGTGCAAAAGCCATCGGGTATGAAGGGGCGGGCACAATTGAATTTTTGGTTGATAAGCACCGCAACTTCTATTTTATGGAAATGAATACCCGTATTCAGGTAGAGCACCCGGTTACAGAAATTGTGTATGATGTTGACCTGATCAGGCAGCAGATTCGTGTTGCAGCTGGTGAAACGGTGGATATCCTCCCGAAACCACCCCGCGGACACGCATTTGAATTCAGAATCAATGCCGAAGACCCGGAAAAGGGTTTCAGACCTTCACCCGGTAAAGTTGAATCGCTTCACTTTCCCGGTGGATTCGGTGTTCGTATTGATTCCCATGTATATCAATCGTACGAAATACCCCCATACTATGACAGCATGATCGGAAAACTGATCGTGTGGGGTACCGACAGAAATTTTGCTATGAAACGCGCCATCAGGGCTTTGGATGAGTTCCATATTGAAGGCGTGAAAACCACGATCCCGCTGCATAAGCGGATTCTGGAAGATGAGATTTTTCAGAGCGGCAACTTTGATACTTCGTATCTTGAGGGGCTGCTGAAATAAAGTTCAGACACTTTTTCTTTTATTGTCCATGATTGGAGGCAAGACTATGCTTATTCCCGAAAACCTGAAATATACAAAAGAACATGAATGGGTAGCCGTAGACGGAACTGTTGCTACAATTGGTATCACCGCTTATGCTGCCCAGGAACTGGGTGACATTGTGTTTGTTGATATTGATACTACCCCGCGTGACCTCGCTTCGGGTGAAACCGTCGGCAGCATCGAAGCCGTGAAAACTGTCAGTGACCTGTTTGCACCATGTGCCGGCAAACTGACGGAAGTAAATGAAGCACTGAAGGATACCCCTGAAGTAGTGAACAGTGATCCTTATGAAGCAGGCTGGATGTACCGTTGCGAAATTGCTGACCAGGCTGAGATTGATGGACTGCTCACACCTGCACAGTACAAAGAACTGATCGGCGAATAATTTTTTCCGGATGCGGTTCCGCTTTGGGGTGGAACCGCTTGCCGCCAATCGGATAATCCGTTGGCAGCATCACCCATAACCGGCTCACGCCCGCACCGTTTTGATTGTTTCATAAAACCACGGACTTCCCGGCAGGGATTCGTCCTCTGACTGCACTGTATGAATATAACCGAAAAAATTCTTATCATCGATTTTGGCTCTCAGTATACCCAGCTGATTGCCCGCAGCATCAGGGAAGAAAACATCCTCTCACTCATCCACCCTCACTCCATCAGTATCGAAGAGATTAAACAGATTGCGCCAACAGGCATTATCCTGTCCGGTGGTCCGATGAGTGTGTATGATCAGGATGCTCCCGATGTTGATCCCGTCGTCTTCCAGCTCGGCATCCCGGTCCTCGGGATCTGTTATGGTTTGCAGCTTACTTCTAAGCACCTCGGCGGATCTGTCAGCAGCGCCGTTGACCGTGAATATGGCAGGGCGATCCTGCATCGTACAAAGCCCTCCTCTTTTCTGCATGGTGTACCCTCTGAAAGTGTAGTCTGGATGAGTCATGGTGATTTTGTTGAGGCGGCACCCCCCGGATTTGAAGTCATTGCTACCTCAGAAAGCACCCCCGTGGCGGCAATTGCAGATGATGTCAGGAAAATTTATGGTGTGCAGTTCCATCCGGAAGTAGCACATACCGCAGAGGGGAAGACAATCCTGAAGAATTTTCTGTTCAGTATCTGCAGCTGTAAGGGGGAATGGACACCCGCTGCCTTTATTGAACAGAGTATCGCTGATATCAGGACCATAGCTTCAGAGGGGAATGTGATTTGTGCTCTCAGCGGTGGTGTGGATTCCACCGTGGCAGCTATGCTCGTGAAGCGCGCAATCGGAGACAGACTCCACTGCATCCATATCGATAATGGGCTGATGAGGAAAAACGAAAGCGTTGAAATTGTTGCAATGATGCGTGAAGAACTCGGGCTTTCAATAACCCATATCGATGCATCAGAAATTTTCCTTACCCGTTTGGCAGGGGTCGAAGACCCGGAAATGAAACGGAAGATCATTGGCAAAACTTTTATTGACGTCTTTGAGGAAGAGGCAGAAAAAATTTCCGGAGTACAGTTCCTTGTTCAGGGTACACTTTACCCCGATGTGATTGAAAGTGTCTCTGTAAAAGGGGCTTCGGTCACCATTAAGAGCCATCATAATGTAGGCGGACTGCCGGAGGATATGCAGCTACAATTGATTGAGCCGCTTCGTGAACTGTTTAAAGATGAAGTCCGGAAGGCGGGGAGGGACCTTGGTATTCCTGCACATTTTCTTGAACGGCACCCATTCCCCGGACCGGGACTTGCAGTACGGGTACTGGGCGATATCACGAAAGAGAAACTTGATATCTTGAGGGAAGCGGATGATATTTATATTGCAGAGATCAAAGCTGCCGGGTTGTATGACAAAATCTGGCAGGCGTTCAGTGTGCTGCTTCCTGTAAGAACAGTGGGCGTAATGGGTGATGCCCGTACCTATGAGAATGTACTCGCCCTCAGGGCTGTCACTTCGCGCGATGGCATGACTGCCGACTGGTTCCATTTTCCGCATGAGTTTCTTGCATCAGTTTCAAATAAGATCAGCAACCGCGTTTCTGGTATCAACCGCGTTGTATATGATATTTCCTCAAAACCACCGGCAACCATTGAATGGGAATAACCCTGATGCGCAATGAACATGAAATTGCCCACCTTCTCAGGAAGGGGAAAGACTTCGAGGACCAGGATCAGTTGCTCCACGCAATCCAGGTTTACTCCCGTCTGATTGATCAGTACCCGGGTAATTATCACGCTTATAGCAGACTGGTTGACCTGTATGCCCGGACAGACCGCGAGGAACACGCAGCAGGTTTGGTGGATGATATGATTGCACGTTTTGGAGATCATACTGAAGCGATGCTGTTTGTGGTGGACTTCCTGTCAATAAGAAAACAGTTTAGTAAGAGTCTCACCATTATCCAGAAAATCAGAACACCCGATTCCCCGATTACGGTTTTTTATTCAGGGATGCTGAATCTTGAGGAACAGCATTATACAGCAGCATATAATGATTTTCAGGAGTTTTTAACGCTCGGGGAAGATCAGATATTTAATGATCAGGCGTACCTCTTCCTGGCACGTGTTACTATCCACCTGAAAAAGTACCAGGAGGCTGAACAATACCTGACTGCAGTAAAGGCTGCAGGTCTGAAAAGCTATGATGTGCATCTGCTGGAAGCAATGTTGCATTATGAACTCAATATGATTACTCATGCTGAGGATTCTATCCGGAAGGCATTGCGAAAAGGGAAGTACATCCCGGAGGTTATGGCATGGACAGCCAAAATCTATCTCCGGCAGGGGGAATACGAAAAGCTTCTCAAATTGATGCTTTCCTATCAGAGTAAAGGGGAGGTTAGTGCAAATTTTTATAAACTGCTGGGACACTGCTATCGGGCATTGGATATGACGGCGGAGGCAGACACTGCCTACCGTACGGCACTTGGGTTTAATGCTGCTGACCCTGAACTGACAGCAGCCCTGCTGGAATTGAACAGATGAGGTGTGTGTGAAAATCAGGTTACTTCTATTATTATCCATCCTTCCCATTGTGCTCATTGCGCAGACTGCACAGGTCGCTGACAGTGCCAGTCTGGTTAAAGCAGCGGGATTGTATGAGGTGAAAGATTACGTTGGTGCAGCACTGATCCTGAGACCAATGGCTGAACGGGAGGATGACTTTCCCAATAAAAGCGCCGTCATGGTGATGCTTGGTAAATGCTACTCGAATCAGGAAATGTACACTCAGGCAAAAATAATTTTTAACCGCTTTCTGCAGGAGTATCCCGCATCAGGATACCGGCAGCAGGGGATACTTGAGCTCTCTGAAGTGCTGGTTCGCGAAAAAAAGTATGATTCAGCAGCATCAGTGTTAACCGGCAGGCTGAAAGAAACCATTGCAAAACAAGAAGTGAGTGAGGTGAAGGAAGCTCTAACCCGTCTGTATCTTGCTCATTACTCACCTTCTGAAATTGGGGCTCTGCTTCTCTCAGGTGATCAGCCCGATCTCGTGCCCTTCTATTATCTTGTTTGGGGTAAGTCCCTTCTCACCACCGGAGACAGGGAAGGAGCAAGGGATAAATTTTCAAAGATTATCAATCAGTACCCCTTAACCGAAGAACATCAGCAGGCAGTGAAACTGTACGCCATTGATGATCAGACACCCCTCTTCACCAAGGTAATAGCAGCTGTTTTGCCTCTTACTGAGGAAGGTGAGGAACGCCCCGGAAACGATATCCTGCTGGGAGTTAAATTTGCGGTTGACCGGTATAACGCAAGTGCCACAGAGAAAATTGCCCTCATCATCAGGGATACCTACAGGAATGAAGACTCCGTAAAAGCGATTGCTCAGGAACTGACAAATATGCATAACTTGTATGCGGTGATCGGTCCTGTGTATAGTAGTGAGGTGAACTGGTTCTGCCAGTCTTTTACCCGTCCTGATGTACCGGTTCTTACCCCTACTGCCACGGATGATGCCCTCAGTGTGAAGTACGGGAACCTGATTCAGACGAATACCCCCATGGAACTGCGTGCAGTGAACATGGCACAGTATATCTACTTTGTTGAGGGGAAATACAGTCTGGCTGTTGTGTACTCCGAGTATGGAAACGGAAAAAGCCAGGCAGATGATTTTATTACCGAATTTACAAAGCTCGGCGGAAAGGTTGTCACCACATTAGTGTATCCGTCAACAAATGATGGAATCACACAGGAATTGCAGCCTCTTGCCAGCCGGAAGAGTGAAATTGATGGTATCTATGCCCCCGTAAGCGAACGGAAAATGATACCCCACCTGTTGAGCGGACTGGTGAATAACGGCTTAATCATGCCGGTATTTGGAAATCAGGAGTTTTTCCAGGCGCGTGGCATTGATGCTGCACCCGAACTTGAAGGGATGGTGCACTTCACTTCAGATCACTTCATTGATGTGCAGGATAATCAGTATCTCGACCTGAACAGAGATTTCTTTGGTCAGAACGGCACAATGTTTCTCAGGAACAATATCTTCGGGTATGAAACCGTCAACCTGATCACCTCAGCGGTAACCGGGAACGGGACCAGTCTGTTCCAGTCCCTTACTGATGGCACAGAGAAGAAGGGGATTATGAAGAACTTCTTCATCGATTCCCGCCGTACAAACCGGTTTATGAATATCCTCAGGTACCGGGATGGCATTTATGAACGGATCGATGTATTCAGGGCAAACTGAGTTACAATGACTGAACCCATTTCCGAAACTCAACAATCCGAAAAACCTACACGGTTAAAGGAGAAAATTGCAGAACAGGAACTCCCCCGTGAACGGATGATGAAGTCCGGTCCGGAAGTCCTCAGCGTTTCTGAGCTCCTTGCCATTATTCTCGAGACCGGCACAAAAGGTGAAAACGTTCTGGATGTTGCCGCAGGATTGGTTAAGCATCACGGCGGATTAAACGGCCTTGCCCTCATGAGCCTCAATGACCTGCGGGGTGTAAACGGAATTGGACCTGCAAAAGCAGTCAGACTGGCTGCTGTGTTCGAGCTCGGCAAACGGTACGCCCTGGAACAGAGAAATATTATTGATACAAGAATGACGACTCCCGGGCAAATTGCGGAGTTTTTCCAGCCAATGCTCCGTGATGAGCGAAAAGAAAAATTCTATGTCGTGTTCCTGAATTCAGCTAATATCATCACGGGGTATGAATGTGTTACCGAAGGTATTCTGGATCAGAGTCTGGTGCACCCCAGGGAGGTATTCCATGCAGCCATCAGAAAGGCTGCAAAAAGCATTCTGCTGATTCATAACCACCCGAGCGGAAACTCAGAACCTTCCTCAAGCGATATTGCAGTTACCAAAAAACTGGTTGAATCCGGTACGATCTTGGGCATCCAGGTGCTGGATCATCTGATTATTGCAGGTGACAGTTACACCAGCCTCCTGGAACGGGGAATGATATAATGATTTTGCCATTTCCAGAAACTTTTCGCCACCGCGTCAGGTTGAAATGGTACAGCCTCTCAAATGAAGAAAGATGTAAGTCATATTTTCCGTTTTTGATTGCAAAAATGGCGGAAAAAATCTATATTTAAGATCATTCATTTAATACACACAGGTAGTAATAGCCCAGGTTATTGCTACTACCACAAACCATAAGCAAGGAGATCCATTATGAAGCTGTTGCAGCGCGCTAAGATCTTTACTGCTGCTATCGCCGTATCCGGTTTCGTGCTGGTACTGAGCGGTTGCGGTGGTGTTTCTGCCGAGCAGATTGAACAGTTGAATACTCTGAAAAATCAGGTTTCAGCCCTCGAGAATAAAGTATCCTCTCTGAACGAAGAGAAGAGCAGACTCGAAAAACAGATTGCTGAACGCAATAAAAAACTGGAAGAGTGTGCAAAACTCCGTCAGGAAACCGAAAAAAATCTCTCAAAACTTCCTAAATAAGCGTGAGAATGGAGTAGAATATGAAAATGTTAAAAGTATTAGCCATTATGGCTTTCGCAGTCGCTTTCTCCTCTCAGGCATTCGCTCAGAAAGAGATGACTACTGATGAATGGGAAGCCCAGATGAAGATGTATACTGCTAAGAAGACCGAACTGACCGCTCAGGCAGACGCTCTTCAGGCAGAAATTGACAACCTGAACTCAATGCTCGCTTCAATGCAGACCTATGATCAGTGCGTTGATGATGTGTACACAAAACTCCTCGGCGTGAAAAAAGCTGATGTTGATGCTTTCAGAAAACAGGTTTCTGAACTTGAAGGCAAAATCAAAAGAAAAGAAGGTCCTAAGGACGCACGTCAGACTGAACTTGACAACCTGAAAAGAAACAAAATCTCTGCTCTCCCTGAATTTTATACCAAAGTTCATGTTGACCTGCAGAGACTGCTTGATGAATGGGAAGAAAAAGCCCCTGTAGTTACCCACACTGTTGTAAAAGGTGACTGCCTCTGGTGCATCGCCCGTCAGCAGCGTTATTATGGCAACGGTTTTGCATGGCCTAAAATCTATGAAGCAAACCGTGACCAGATCAAGAATCCGAATCTGATCTATCCTGATCAGAACTTCCAGATTCCTCCGCTGAGCCAGGCAGAAAGAGAAATGTACGACAAGATGAACCGCCGCTACAAACCAGCACCGGTTCAGTAATCGTCGACTGTTATTCCTAACATTTCAGGGCTGTTCAGTGTATCTCTCTCTCTGTAATACTTTACGGAGGAGTTGGTTTCTGACCAGCCCTTTTTTTATGTATAAGATGGTACTATGCCTATAACTGAAAAAAAACTTACTCTCGAAAAAGTGGACCTCGTCGCATTACTTGGTGCACAGGATGCCCACCTCCGCCTGCTCGAAGACCGGTTCGCTGCCTCAATCACTGTCCGCGGTGATCAGGTAACTATCAGGGGTGAAGCTGAAGAAGTCAAGATGATTGAACGCACCTTTAAGGAGATGATTTACAGCCTGAATACAACCGGCAGATTGCGTGGAGATGACGTTACACTGCTGATTGATCTGGCGCGGAATGGTAAACCTGTCGTATCAGATGCCGAGTTTGAATCGGTGGTGCTGTACTCCCGTGATGATGTCATTAAGGTAAAGAACGCCGGTCAGATGGCGTACCTGAATGCGGTCAAAAAGAACGATATTGTTTTTGCAATAGGTCCTGCCGGCACCGGAAAGACCTACCTTGCAGTGGCTTTCGCTGTTTCTGAGCTCAAAAAGGGAACGGTGAAGAAGATTGTGCTCGCCCGTCCCGCTGTTGAAGCGGGTGAAAGCCTCGGGTTTTTACCCGGCGACTTCCGGGATAAAATTGACCCGTATCTCCGTCCCCTGTATGATGCACTTGATGATATGTTGCCCAATGATAAGCTGAAGGCTTATATTGAGAAGGAAGTAATTGAAATTGTACCACTGGCATATATGCGCGGCAGAACCCTGAACAGCGCATTTGTAATTCTGGATGAAGCCCAGAACTCAACCGATGTGCAGATGAAGATGTTCCTCACCCGTTTAGGGGCGAATTCAAAAGCCATCATTACCGGTGATATCACCCAGATCGACTTGCCAACAAAAACCGTAAGCGGGCTGATCAAGGCACGGGAAATCCTGAACGGAATCGAAGGAGTTGGATTTGTTTACTTCGAAAAATCTGATGTGGTGCGTCACAAACTGGTGAAAGACATCATTGATGCCTATGAAAAGTATCATGAGAAAAGATAATGTTTTTATGAAAGGAACTGAAATATGCGTGTGTTACTGACAGGTAGCCTGCTGGTGTTACTGGTATCCGGGTTGTTTGCGCAACCGTATGATATTGGTAAAAACTCCGCACGTCTGGTGAATCAGAAAACCCCTGTTACAGCATCATCCTTCGAGAGTCTGGTACGGAAACCGATCCATGACTTCCCGCAGGAACTCCTGCCAAAGGATATCATCCTGATGTGGATGGGTGTGCAGGAAGAAACAGACGGTTCAGTGAATATCCTCCTTGTGGGGCAAAACCGGGGCGGGGAGTATTTCCTGTTTAGCAGAATCCCCGTTGATTATGAGTTTAGTGCAGAGATGTTCTTTCCGCTGTTCATGGAGGGGGATGTACTGGTTTGTACTGCCAGGAATCAGTACACCGCCGTATGCGCCCATTACGCCTGGCAGGATGGGGGCGTCACATTCAGAAGCGTTGAAATTTATAGTGAAGTCGTATCAGATGACTCCCTCGATACCGCATATCAGGAAACAGAACCTGATCTGCAAAATGAAACAGGAATGGATGTAAAACCACCTGTTACTGAGCCTGAAATCGTGAAGGAAGAGAAACCCGTAGTTCAGGAAAACTTGTCATCAGTTGCACTTCCATACGAGGTCACCTTTACCGGAAAAGGAAAAGTCCTTGATATGAAAAAAGGTGAACACGGGACCTACATCGATAAGCCGGTCTGGCAGACCACAGGTGAAAATCCTGAGCTGCTCCGTGACTGGAAGGCAAAATATGCTACTGCATTCCGGCTGGGATCATCAGTGTCACTGACAGGTGGAAACAAAGGAGTATTTCTGGAAATGAACTGCGATTTTACTTCTCAGGGTGGTGTAAAGACCGATTATGTGTATCTCTTTATTACCGATGCGGCAGGTAAGTTTTTGAATGCAGTCATGGTGTATGAAGGTAATCCGGGTGAACGACCCAATGTAACGTCGATCCTATTAAACGACGCTTTGCTGGAACTGAACAAGTTTGGCTACAAGCAGAAGTATAAGATTTCCCCCGCAGGCAAGCTCTCCTTTACTATCTGAGTAAATAAAAATGCCGGAACCTGACTGAACGGGTTCCGGCAATCTCAGATACCAGAAAGCACTGACGGGGTCAATGCATCGTCAGAACTTCTCTTCTAACTCAGCATAATGGTCATGCACCGTATTGACCGCATTGTTTACTGCATCCCAGTTTTTTGCTTCACAAACTTCTTTCAGAGCTGCTGAGGTTTTTAAGAGCTCAGCTGTGATAGCCTTGAATTCTGCCTCGCGTGGCTTCAGGCGGTCCGGAAGCACAGCCTGATCAAGTACAACAGCTTTTTCGTGCAGTAACACTGACGCCTCTGCAAGCTTTTCGTAATTCTTTTCGGGCAGATAATAATGGAAGATCATATACAATACCTGATGGAAGGCATCTGATTCTTTCGTGAGCGGGCGAAGTGTACGGACCAATCCTTCGTAACGGGTATGCATATCTTCTACCGCTTTCAGCAGATTTTCATTGTTGCCATCTTTTACGGCTGCGTTATAGGTATTGACTGTTTCTTTGAATAAGCCGACATTTTTGTCCCACTCAGCCTGCTTATCCTGTACAACGCCAGAAAGTTTTACGGCATAGATCTTTTCAGCGCTGGTATTTACTTCTGGCAGAAAACCTTTCAAAGCCTCGTAATCCTTTGCCGGGTAAGCGTTATGCCACATAGGGTACATAATTTCATGGAAATGATCTAATTCAACTATCCACCAGTCGAGTTCGGCATTGGTGGAATCCTGTGCAAAACCTGAAAAGGTAAAGAGCAGGAACAGAAGAGGTAAAAGTTGTTTTTTCATGAGTGACCTGTTTTATTTTTGTGAGATGAGAACACAATGTAAGAAATTTTCTTGAATGATTCTATGAGTCGGAGCATTTGAGCCTCCACCTCGTCACCATTTCTTATATTTCGCTTCAGAAAGTAATTTTAAATGCAACTAAAGAAACATATTAAGGAAACCCTCTCCCTTGCCTATCCGGTTGCAATCGGGCAGCTCGGGTATGTGCTGATGCACATTGTTGACAGTATCATGGTGGGCAGGCTTGGGGCTGATGCACTTGCTGCAGTTTCATTGGGCTCAAGCCTGTGCTTCGTTATTATGGTGTTTGGAATAGGGATCAGCATCGCATTATCTCCGCTGGTGGCATTTGCGATTGGTAAACAGGATCGTCACGATGCTGAATTTCTGCTGCACCAGTCAGTCTATGTGAATACCATAACCGGCTTTCTGCTCATTGGCGTAAACTTGCTGCTGGTCGAGATGATCCCGCTGTTCGGGCAGGAACCTGCTGTTGAGCATCAGGCAATGGCTTATGGCAGGGCACTGGCGTTCTCACTCCTCCCCATAATGCTGTTTCAGTCATACAAGCAGTTTCTTGAGGGGTTGCAGATAATGCGTCCCGCAATGGTGATAACCATAGTTGCCAATGGAGTGAATGCTGTGGTGAACTACTGGCTGATTTTTGGCGGATTCGGAGTGCCTGCGTTCGGTGTGGTCGGGGCAGGGATTGCAACCTTTGTTTCCCGTACGTTTATGTTTGTTGCACTCGTAGGGTTTATTTCCCGCAGCAATCTTGCACACGAGTACCGGTTTAACCCCTTCCCCGTGAAGTGGCATATCGAATCTGTCAAAAAATTGCTCCGGATTGGCATTCCTTCCGGAATGCAATACTTTTTTGAAGTCGGCGCCTTTACCGTTGCAGCAGTGATGGTGGGATGGTTTGGGGCAGTACCACTGGCTGCGCATCAGGTTGCGATAAGCATTTCGGGACTGACCTATATGATTACTGCCGGCGTCGCTGCCGCTTCCTCTGTGAGGGTTGGACACTACCTTGGTGCCGGTGAGCTTGCGGATACCCGGAAAGCGGGCTATGCTGCCATAGTCATAGCAGCGCTGTTTATGGTAGGGTGTGGCATCCTGTTTGTGCTGTTCCACCCCGTAATTCCGTATCTCTACATCAGTGATGCAGAGGTAATCCGGGTAGCATCAATGCTGCTGCTGATCGCCGCCGTGTATCAGATCTTTGACGGTACCCAGGCGGTCGGGCTGGGAATCCTTCGTGGCATTGGCGATGTGAAGGTACCAACCGCAATCGCCTTTACTGCGTATTGGATCATCGCGCTTCCATCCGCCTATCTGATGGGGATGGTTATCGGGATGGGAGTGGCAGGTATATGGTTCGGACTCTCGGTTGGATTGGCTTTTTCAGCAGTGATGCTGAATCTCAGGTTTCACATACTGATGACGAAAAAAATCCGAAATAATGGGATTTCTGCACAAAATAAGTGATTTTTCGATTCGGATTCATTCCGTTTATACAGCAAAGCGCCGTTCCCTCAGTCATTTTGTCCGTTAATCCGATTTAAAATGCTGGTTGCACAATGATTCGGTAAGTTGCACCTGAACAAAAAAAGGAGTTCGTTATGTCACGGAGACTATATCGTTCAGACAAAGAAAAAATGCTGTTCGGAGTAGCAGGCGGTATCGCCGAATACTTCGAGCTGGACCCGGTGATCATCAGGCTGCTGTTCATCCTGTTCACCTTCTTTGGCGGCTTCGGCTTTATCATCTACATTGCCGGAATAATCCTTATGCCTAAACGGCCATTATCGGATTATTACAATACCTATCACATGCCACCGTCATCAGCACCGTTCACCGCTGACGCAACTCCGAAACCTCAGTCCGGAAGTTCTGAAGAGTTCACAACTCCTGGTTCAGAATCATCTCCGGCAGATTCAGAAACTGCGGGATCAACATCGTACGCATATTCCGGCAATCAGCAGGAAATATACGTCGATGCGCAGTTCATCAAACCGAAACGGGAAAAATCGGCGTTCTTTGGGTATTTCCTTATAGTGGTTGGCGCATTC
>JAEXTR010000027.1 GCA_023406915.1 Bacteroidota bacterium | reverse complement strand
CCACTGAAGGTACAAAAATCATATATGGTTGCCATTTTGCAGGTATGATCCCCGCTGGTCCTGGAAAATCACATCAGTCAGTACGTGATATTTCCCTCCTGACTGCTTTACCAAATGTTACTATCGTACAGCCGTGCAATGGTGTGGAAACCGCAGCCCTAACCAGATACTGTATCAATGATACCCCGGAAACCTGCTTTATCAGACTGGTAATTGGTCCTTCACCTGAAACAATACAATTTCCCAATGAGTACAAGGTCGAGCCAGGGAAAGGCACCGTATTGGTGGAGGGCAAAGATGCTGTGCTTTTTGCTTATGGACCTGTGATGCTTCATGAGGCGCTCCTCGCAGCAGAATACCTGAAAGAATCGGGCTTCGCTCTAAAGGTAGTCAACATGCCATGGCTGAATAAAGTTGATACAGATTGGTTGCTTACGGTGACTTCCGGTATACCTGAAATCTTTGTGCTGGAAGACCATTCAATTTTTGGTAGTTTGGGTGATCGTCTCCTCTATGCCCTGACTCAAAGCAGAGGTCTGGAAGGTAAGTTTTTTACGAAACTCGGTCTGGAAGAGTACCCCGAATGCGGTACCCCATGGGAAGTACTGGAATTCCATGGTTTAGATGGTAGATCGCTTGCAAACCGGATTTCAGGAAAAGTAACCGATCACAATTCAAAGGATGTTTCTGATTCAGTGCTGTCACGCTATACTGAAGACGCCCCTCAGTAAGATATCCCCCTCCCCTGATTTTATAACCCCGTCACGCTGGCGGGGTTTTCTTTTATCTCCATTTGAAGTATTCAGTTCCGGTAACGGCTTTCATCTGCTTCCCATTGAAAAACTCAGCCTCAACTTCGGAAGCATAGACATTCCAGCGATGTATGAGTGAAGTGTCTCTGAACTGATCGTCGGTAAATCCGATCATAAAGACGTAAGCACCACCATCTTTATCAATTTTAAACTCAAATCGGTATTGCTGATCAAATGGCTTCCTGTTCAGATAGGCACCTAGTTCTTTCGCCTCATTCTCAGGCACCTTCTTTGAAAAATAAAGCACTGCGTTGTCAAACAACAGTTTTTCTCCGTTATCAACACCACAGCCCCAAAAAGTGAGGAACAGAAGCGTAATAAAACCAATCCGGTACATCATGAGGAACCAAAAAATTGTTACAAAATGAAAGTATTTGCCCCCGTAAAATACACTATTTGCCTTAAATAAAGAAAATTACGCTTGTTCCTGCCGGTTTCTATTGACTTTCCCCCTTTCTTTTTGTATTATCACTATAAGAAAACAGGAAGAGGTAGTTATGAGCAGTGAAATAGCAAAGAAAATCTATCTCGATCAGCTAATCCAGATCCACCAGGATTTGAGTCAACGGTATGAGCAGATTGAAGCTTCAGTGAATGCAGTGCCAGAATCCCGCCGGGATGCTGTCCTGGAAGAATTGGCGCAGCTTCAGGATGCCCTGAATACCCTCCGCCTCCGCATCAGGAGGTACCGTATCACCACGGAGCCTTATAATAATGTGGTTCGCTCTATTTTCGATGATCTGATCACCGGTGTGAGAAAGAAATCTGACTCCGTCCGGTCAACCATTTCATCCCATACATAGCAGCACAACATGCAAATTGTGTTAATTTTACGGTTTCTTTATAGCTTCTTGTTTCTTATTAATCGTAAAATTATTATCTTTTTTTACTGTGTGTTAATTTTTCAGGAATAATGGTATGATTTTCCCCGGTTCTTCGATTCTTAGAAATACTGTTACCATGGTGCTTGCCGGCGGCCAGGGTGAACGGCTCTATCCCCTTACTGCAATGCGCACCAAGCCCGCTGTCCCCTTTGGCGGTAAATACAGAATCATTGATTTTGCATTGTCAAATTGTCTGAACTCAGGTCTCAGAAAAATTTATATTCTTGTGCAGTACAAGTCAGATTCACTGAATCAGCACATCTATGAGGCATGGAACATATTTAATCCTGAACTTGGGGAATATATTTATACTGTTCCCCCACAAAGAAAGCTGAATGCTGACTGGTACCTGGGTACAGCGAATGCAATACATCAGAACCTGAACCTGATCGTAGGTGAAAAAAGATCAAAATGGGTGCTCATCCTTAGCGGCGATCACATATACAAGATGGATTATCTGAAGATGATGCAATCCCATGTTGACAGGGATGCTGACCTTACGATAGCTTGTATTGATGTTCCCACGAAAGAAGCCTCCCGTTTCGGCATCGTGAACGCAGATGATAATTTTATTATCCGTGATTTTGTTGAGAAACCCGAGAATCCCCCCGAAGCACCTGGAAAGCCAGGGTTCTCCTTCGTAAATATGGGTATCTACGCCTTTAAATCTGATGTGCTCCGTGATGTCCTGCTCGAGATGGAATCACAAAACCTAAAGAATCTTGACTTTGGTCAGGATGTAATCCCGTATATGATAAAATCCGGTCTCAAGGTTTTTGCTTACTCTTTCGTGGATGAAAACAAGAAGAGCAAGAACTATTGGATGGATATCGGTACTATCGATTCCTACTTTGACGCAAGTATGGACCTTATCTCAGTGGTACCTGAATTTAACCTCTACGATGAGGATTGGCCGCTTCGTACGTACCAGCTTCAGTACCCTCCGGCTAAGACGGTGTCCCACTGGGGTGAACGTGTGGGTCGCTCCCTGAATTCGCTGATTTGCGATGGCACTATCGTATCGGGAGGTACGGTCGAACGCTCTATCCTGGGTGCGAATGTTAAAGTAAACTCCTACGCCAACGTAACTGACGCAATTATTATGAAT
>JAEXTR010000359.1 GCA_023406915.1 Bacteroidota bacterium | reverse complement strand
CATCCACGCTGCAAATAACAGCCGGGCTTGCCTGACGCAAAAAAGTATACAATGTGCTTTGGTTCGAAAAATTCATCACCAGCCGTTCGCTTCCCCCCTCCCACACGAAATACTGATTCAACTCTCTATCGTACCTGAAGGGGTAGTTAAAGACCAACTCCGGGAAAGACCCTTCATTAGGTATGCTGTCATCTCTGGTTGATATATAGTATGTTTTTCCATTTCCCGGCATTACTGTATCCCTATCTATACTGTACCACTCATAGGGAACCATAACCACCGTCGGGGGTCCAATTAAGGAATAAAGAAATTTGCTGCCGGATTTCATAATCATCTTTGCAGGATTATTGACAGTCGGAGGTAAATAGTTGCTGTCTGGGGAAGTAACGAACGATTTATTCAGAATCGATGAAACTGCGTACAGTTTACCAGAGAGCACTTGCAGATGCTTTGGGTTCACCCCTTTTGCAATCATTGTCCAGGTACTTCCTGAGTCAGCAGATACATACACCCCATTCCCGGTTGAACGGTAGACCTTTCCATCCACGAAAGTTTGATGCAATATCCCTCCCAGAGAGGGTGCTTCCTTAATGATCCAATTCTGACCACGATTTGTTGTATAAAGAAATATGTTATTAAACGATGAAAAGGCAACCATGGTGTTTTCATCCAGCATTTGGTGAAATGTTGTAAGACTACCATACAACGGCATCCAGAGAGTCGCCGTTGTATCACCATAATGGTAGCGGTACACATTATTACCCTGCGTGTAAAAGAGATGGGTCGCATAAGTTGCCAGAAAAGTTACATTACCAGGTAATCCAGTATACACACTATCCCATTTTCCACCTTTGTTTGTGGAGTAGAGAAACTTTCTGTTGCTGCTGCCCTCAAGGAATGATACTGCTAGCTTGCCTGTTTCATGAACTGAGATATCAATAATCGAATCTGCACGGCTTATAACAATATTGAAATTCTGGTTGCTCCCAGTTCTCAGCAAAAAATCATATCGGATCGGGAAACCCCACCTCTCATCCTTAGATGCAAGCCCCATATAATCTG
This sequence comes from Bacteroidota bacterium, assembly GCA_023406915.1. Taxonomy (GTDB): domain Bacteria; phylum Bacteroidota; class Ignavibacteria; order Ignavibacteriales; family Ignavibacteriaceae; genus JAEXTR01. The sequence goes on along the minus strand of JAEXTR010000359.1, from coordinate 14,132 downwards.
ATGAGGTTGTTGGCTTAATAGAAATTAAGTCTGTTAACATAGGGTACACAATCCACGAACTTCCTCCATTTGTGGAGATTGAGATACCACCGGTTCTATGACTTATCAAATCATTTCTTTTTGTGCTGGTCAGATAGTTGGCTTCCTGATTCCCCACCTGATTCAGATAGGGTTGGGCGGTTAAACAAGGATTGAGGAACAAGATCAGGAAGAGGGTTACGACAAGGACATTGCCGGTTCTGGTGGAGGTGGAGGGTGAGCGATGTGATTCCATTGTGTACCTCAACAATTAATTCGCATTGATCCTGATGTCCACACTGAATATAATCCGGACATTCTTTGACCACTTATCCGTTTACTCTGCTCCTGCAATTCAGAAACAAAGAGCTGTCTGTCCCAAAATTAATTATTACACACTTTGACAGACTGAATCCGCTTTTATTCTGTACAATAAAAGGAACGGCGGCAGCCGTTTAGCTATTTTCTCACTCACTCAAAAAATAAATTACCCATTATTTTAATCAATGTCAAGCCCCCGGGTTCCACAGCTGATTTCGCTTTTTTATCCTTTCTTTTTTCCGGTTTCATGATACATTTGTGCAAGAGAATTTTAACTAGTGTGATATGATCAGAATCGGAACCTGCAGTTGGAAGTACCCATCATGGGAAGGCATCGTGTATTCATCCGATGCACCCGGGAATTTTTTAGAAGAGTATGCGCGACACTTCAATACAGTGGAGATTGATCAGTGGTTTTGGTCCCTTTTTGCAGGAAAGGCTCCTGTACTTCCCCGTACCAGTGTTGCTGAGGAGTATGTTGCATCGGTGGGGGATGATTTCAGTTTCACGATCAAGGCACCGAACAGCCTTACGCTGACTCATTATTATAGTAAAAGTAAAACAGCCCCGCTGGAGCCGAATCCCCATTTCCTTTCACCCGGGTTGTATGATCAATTTCTTGAGAGTATTGCCCCGATTCTTGATAAAACGGGGATGATTATGCTCCAGTTTGAATACCTGAACAAACAGAAGTTGTCTGGTCTTCCGGCACTTCTTGAGCGGCTGGATTCATTCCTCACTTCCATTGACCGTACGATTCCGCTCGGGCTGGAGATCAGAAATCCGAACTTCCTGAACCCTCATTTTTTTCACTACCTGTCCCAAAACAAGGTTTCAGTGGTTTTTCTTGAGGGGTATTACATGCCCCCGGTCATCCAGGCAGCAAAACCGGCAGCTACTTTACACTCTCCGGTTGTGATCCGGCTTCACGGACCTGATCGGAGCGGAATCGAAGAAAGATCCGGCGGTAACTGGAACAGTATCATTGAACCGAAGGACGCTATCCTGACTGCCATCGCCGACATGATAGCGAAGCTGCATGCAAAAGAAACTGATATTTACCTGAATGTGAATAACCATTTTGAGGGTTCAGCACCTTTGACCATTGAAAAGATGAGGAAGCTGCTGCCGGTCACCGGATGATAGAGAATGTGGAAAGTGTATCAGACCCCGAAAAAACGCTCTATTCGCACTTTTTTCTGATTATACCCTGACTTTGTTACAAAAAACTCCAAATTATACCCTGACTTTGTTACAAGTCTTTAATATTTTTCCTTGACTTTGTGCCGAACATAGACGAATATTGAGAAATAATTGCATGACAATAACATAAAGTAGCCCCATGACCTATATTGATCTCACCTACCCTATGCATAACGGAATGCCCGTGTATCCGGGAACGACACCACCCGAATTCACCAATGCTTTTACGATTGCAAACGATGGTTTTGCGGAAAAAATGCTGAGTATGCTTTCCCATACCGGCACACACATGGATGCACCTGCACACATTATTCCCAATGCGAAAACATTGGATCAGTTTCCTGTGAGTCACTTCACCGGAACAGCAAGGATCCTTGATGTAGCATCATTTGCCGGGAAAGAAATTCCGGATACAATTCTGACTGATGAAATACTGCACCAGACTGATTACCTTTTGCTCAGGTCCGGGTGGAATGCGCACTGGGGGGGTGATGCTTATATGGACGGCTTTCCAGTAATGTCGGAAGCTTTTGCAGCAATGGTAGCAGCATCAGCTATCAGAGGGGTGGGACTCGATATGATTTCTGTTGATCCTGTTGGTTCAACAGAACTTCCGATACACCATATCCTGCTTGGTGCCGGAAAAGTAATTATCGAAAACCTGGCAAACCTTGACCCACTGCCACTTACACCATTCAGATTCACCGCCCTGCCGCTGGCACTGGTGGATGCGGATGGATCATCCGTAAGGGCAATGGCTGAGGTATAGGGAACAGCACTTGCTCCAGGAATGATTTAGGTTGCAATTTCATCATACCGTTTTGTTTAAGTTAATATTTCCTGTATTTTCGGGGGAAGGATAAGTGTCAGTCTGCTTATTCCACACATTCACTTACAATTACAGGCGAACAAAATATGAACAAAGAACAGGCGCTTCAGCACCTACAGAAGGTATTTAAGCTGGATTCATTCAGACCAAATCAGTGGGAGGTTATTCAGCTCTTACTTGAGGGGAATCGGGTGCTGTTTATTGAGAAAACCGGACACGGAAAGTCGCTCTGTTATCAGTTTCCGGCAACGTTGTTACCCGGACTTACCGTAGTTTTTTCACCATTGATTGCCTTAATGCGCGATCAGGTTAGCAAACTGCGTGCACTAGGGATAAACGCTGAATGCATTCATAGCGATCAGACAACCGATGAACAGATTGGCATTTTGGAGCAGGCGCAAAGGGGTGAGTTAAAGATTCTGTACATCTCACCTGAAAGACAAGAGAACGGACTCTGGCAGGATTATATAAAGGAAATTAACCTTAATTTGATTGTCATAGATGAGGCTCATTGCATTTCTGTATGGGGCCATGACTTCAGACCGGCATTTAAAAGAATCGCAATCCTGGTGAATCAACTTCCTCAGTATTTCCCTGTACTGGCGACTACAGCAACTGCAACTAAAAGGGTAGAAGAGGATGTTTTATCCCAAATCGGAAAAGATCTGAAAGTTTTTCGGGGAAGGCTAATGCGGACGAACCTGCGTTTGTATACCGTGTGCTTTCGTGATGAAAACGAAAAACTTATGTTTATTGCTGACAGGCTCCAACACCTCCCGGGGAATGGTATTATTTACTGTGGAACAAGAGTAGAGACAGAGGTATACAGTAAATGGCTGAGGGAAAACGGATTCCGTGTGGGGAAATATCATGGCAGCCTCCCTACTGAGGAGCGCATGATCATTGAGCAGGGTTTGCTGAACAATACCTTTAAGGCTATTGTTGCAACCAATGCATTAGGGATGGGTATTGACAAACCTGATATCAGGTTTATTATTCACACACATATTCCCCAGTCACCCATTCACTATTATCAGGAAATTGGCAGAGCTGGCAGGGATGATAAACCAGCTGAAATCATACTCCTGTATGCACCCGGTGATGATGATTTACCACTCTCATTTATAGAGAATAGTAAACCCCCGGTCAAATTATATGAGCGGGTTATCCAGCATTTAAAAGCCGAATTGCTTAGCGAACGGGAAATAATTATAAAGGCTAACCTTAAAATCAATCAGTTCAGGACTATTAAAGCTGACCTGATTGATCAAAAAATTATCAGAGAAGTCACGTTCGACAAGAAGAAGAAGTATGAGTTCATCCCTGGCTCGCCACCATTTTCACCAACCAGTTTTCTGGTGCAAAGAGAGCAGAAGCTCAATGAGTTTTATACTATGAAAGAGTACCTCCAAACAAGCAAACCCCGCATGCAATATCTTTGTGAATTTCTTGGAGACGAGACTGAGGCACTGCCAGATACCTGTGATAACTCGGGATTAAAAAAGCTGCAGCTAATTGATAACCCAGTATGGCGGCGACGGGTATCAGACTTCAGAGAAAATGATTTTCCGGAAATCAGTTTTAAATCCCAAAAAGAGCAGATCACAGGTTATGCTGCTTCCTACTATGGAACCAGCGATGTTGGCAAAATGATCCATCAGACAAAATATGAAGGTGGTAGCTGCTTTCCGCAAAAGCTTGTTGATCTCACTTTAAAGGCGATCAGAAAAAAGTCCAGGGGTCACTGTTTTGATTTAGTTCTCTGCGTGCCACCTACAAAATCAGGTACACTGGTCGAGAAATTTGCAGCAAATATCGCGAAGGAACTCAGGGTACCCTTCAGCAACCAACTCAGAAAAGTAAGGGTCACTGAAGAACAAAAAGTGTTTGAAAATTCATATTCAAAACTCAGTAATATACAAGATGCGTTTGCATACGCACGTGTTTCCGATCTCAAAAAGAAGCATGTTTTACTTATTGATGATATCTATGACAGCGGTGCAACGATGAAGGAGCTATGTGGATACCTACTCAAGAATGGAGTCTCCTCAGTCGTTCCGGTTACCATTGCAAAAACCACAGGTGGAGATATTGCCGGCACTCCCTGAATCTGTGAAAAAAGTGTAGTATATTTAGTAACCCTAAATCTAAAAAAACAAAGTGAACAGATATGTATGATCACAGCTCAGATGCTTCATATTGGATAACGATAGGTCACATTCCCGGATGGCGTACGGCAAAAGTAAACAGCATTATTGCCAGATTTCACAGTGAACTCAGGATTGGGATTGCGGACTTCTTTGCGATGCCTGTAGCAGATCTAAAACACATCTTCCTATTCAGTGATACAGACATAACTGATTTTACAACAGCAAAAAACCAAGTACCGAACAATGCATTTCTGGCTGAGTCTTTACTCAATCAGGGATACGCAATGATACCCATTATTGCACCGGAATACCCAAAAACATTAAAAACCAACCTGAAGGCATCTGGTACCCCACCATTATTGTATTGTAAGGGTTCTGCAGGCTTATTGAATCAACCTTCAGCTGCAATTGTAGGAAGCCGTGCCGCAACCAAAGCCGGACTGCAGTTTACTGAGACTGTAGCGGGAATCCTTGCCAGGGACAGAAAACCTGTGGTCAGTGGATTTGCAAAAGGGATTGACCGGATGGCTTTAGATGCAGCATTACAATCTGGTGGTACAAGTGTTATCGTACTTCCACAAGGTATCACAACTTTTGCAAGTGGATTTAAACAGATTTATGCCGCGCTTATGGAGGAAAGAGTTTGTGTTATCAGCTCTTTTCACCCAAAAGCCCCATGGAAAGTTGAGCTTGCAATGGCACGAAATGCTATTATCTATGGGATGGCTAACGAAATCTATGTTGCAGATTCTTCTGAGAAAGGTGGGACATGGGAGGGTGGCAGGGATGGATTACGCAGAAAAAGAACCATCTATGTCCGTATACCCCAACCTGGTGAAATCAGTGCGAACAGTCTACTTATAAAGATGGGAGCTACTCCAATCGACATGGAGGGCAGGATGGTGTCTCAGGAGAACGAACTTTCTGCTCAGACCGCATTAACATTTAACGAATCTGTTACTCAGTATAGCAACACTAAAGGTGATCCATCAATAATATCTCTGGAGAACAAGAAACATACCGGCGAAGAACCTCTCCCGATGCCTCAGCAAGAGAACACCTTTGAAACAAGAGTCCTGATGCTTCTTACCAGGGAAAGACGGGCTATCTCTGAAATTCTGGATAAACTTCAACTTTCCTGTACTCAGAAAGAATTTTTAAAAATGATCGCCCATCTTACCAACATTGAACTAATTCAGGTTGGCAGAAAGAAATACCTTCAAATAAACCAGCAGTCTGATTTATTTTCAGAGAATAGCGCCACTTAAAACCGGTACCCCACCTTACCGAAAACAGAGTAGATTTGAGGGTTCGTACCGTTGAACGTAAAGCCATATTCTGTGCCGATGCTGATGGTTAAACCATGAAGATCGGGGAAGGTGCTGTTCAGATAGTAAGTGAGTCCTTCCGAGACCATGAGTCCAAAGGCGTTGCTGGTTTCCCCTTTGTAGGTGTTATCCTGTAAATACAAGGGTCCCGCCCCGGACTCAAGCATCAGACTCTCAGAAAGCGGAAGATCCCACACTGCCTGCAATGATGCACCTATCATATACGGGTAGTTGCGCCCCTCCCTGTTTTCGGGCAAAATCCAGTTCACATCCTTTGCAAACATCCCCTGCAACCGGACATACACATCGTTTGCAGGAAGCAGATTCAGATCAAGCTGTACCGACAAATTCAATGATCCAACAGGAACGGTTTCACCATTGATTGAACCGATACCAGCGCTGAAAGCAGCGGCGCGCTGCACCATACCGCCCTGCCCGAACAGTGGCACAACCAACAGGAGAATCAACAAACATGTACGCATAACCATTCCGTAAATTGAAATACACCAGATGAAAAATAGTGATTTTTACAGAATCATTGGGGGGAGATTTCTTTGCGTATAGGGAAGGAGTCATTGCCATGCTGACCGACCCATACGGTTGCGGAATCCCGGGGTCAAATGAAAAAATGGTGGAAAATGTAATCTGGCGATTTTGGTAATCATAGATATGCGACCACCTTCGGGGTCGGGTTCTCTCTCTCTTATTTTTGTCCTATAAATATGGTACCCCTTCGGGGGACGCCTGATATAATTCAGCGCAAAAGACTCAGACTTTGGAAATTCCTGTTAATAATATTTCATAACCCCAAAATTGAAATGTTATTTTACACTTACAGATAATGGAGAAATTGCCATCGATATTTTAGGTGAACCCAATCCCGCCAAAATAATTTCCGATTTCGACCGAAAGACCTTACCGAATTTCGAAATTGTTAGTAACTTTGGGGACACAAACTTATGACATTATCACTCAGTGAGGTATATGTGGACATACAAAATAAATCAGTATTAGTAATCGGCGGATGGGGTCTGGTTGGACGTGCTATCGCACGAAAGCTGGTTCCGGAAAATCCGTCAAAAATCATCATCACCTCTCTTCGCAAAGAAGAAGCATTGGAAGCCGTTGCTGAACTGGAAAAAGAGTTCCCCGGTCTTCCTAAAGGCTTCTTTGTTCCCTGGTGGGGAAACATCCTGGTCCGTAACGAATTCAAGGATAAGAACCGCGCCGAACTTCTCAAAGATCCTAAGTCACGCCGCACACTCATTAAAGACATTATGGAAGAGCTGGACGATGACATTCTGAAGAATTCCGCTCTTTATAAACTTATTGCTAAATATAAACCAGAAATCATTATTGATTCAATCAATACTGCTACCGGTATTGCATACCAGAATCTGTATGTCCTGTACCGTGACATGAAGCCGAGTCTGACATCAGGTGATTATAAGGCGCTCGCCGAGCACACCGAGATTTTCCTCGCTTCACAGTACATTCCGCAGCTGATCCGTCACATTCAGATTTTGTACAACGCCATGCACTTTGCCAATACTAAGATTTTTGTAAAAATCGGAACCAGCGGCACCGGTGGTATGGGTCTCAATATCCCCTACACCCACAGTGAAGAAAAACCATCACGCGTATTGCTTTCAAAATCTGCGGTTGCCGGTGCACACTCGCTCCTGCTTTTCCTGATGGCACGTACTCCCGATTCAGCAATCACAAAAGAAATCAAACCCACTGCCGCCATTGCATGGAAACGGATTGGCTATGGCGTCATTAAAAAACAGGGTAAGCCAATTGATCTGATCGATTCATCATTTGAAAACGCTGTCACGCTTTCCAAAACGTTTTCATTTACACCTCCGAAGAACCTCAGAAAAACCGGCAAGCAATTGAAATCAGTCTTTATTGATACCGGTGAAAACGGCATCTTCTCCCGCGGTGAATTTGAAGCCATCACTGCCCAGAAGCAGATGCAGTATATCACCCCTGAAGAAATTGCCCAGGATACCATCTTTGAAATCAGAGGTGGCAACACCGGTCGCGATGTGATCAACGCACTGGATAATGCAACAGCTCATCCTACCTACCGTGCCGGATATATGCAGCATTTTGCGGTTGACCGTCTTGCTGAACTTGAACAATTGAACGAAGTGGACAGTGTCGCTTTTGAAATGCTCGGACCTCCGCGCCTTTCGAAACTGTTGTTTGAACTCCACCTCCTCCGCAAAGCATTCGGCACCATGAAGGCCGTTGTAGCTGCCACACCTGCACAGCTCACGAAAAAATGCCTTGAGGTCGTAAAAGAAAACCCAGACCTCCGCAGCGAAATCGTTTCCATTGGTATTCCGATTCTGTTACCTGACGGAAAGACGTTACTTCGTGGTGAGAACCTTAAAATTCCTGTCAAGACAGCAGCTGAACTTCCTATAAAGAAGAACAGCATTGATGACTGGGCTTCTGACGGTTGGGTTGACCTTCGCGAAAAGAATATGAGGCTTTGGCTGAACAGACTCAGAGAATTGATGGACGAAGCCAACATGATTCCTGCTGATGATACCAGCAGTCAACACGTACGCACAAAATACTACTGGAATAACTTTGAACGCATTGATGTGGGAAGAGTTGTCAGCTGGATATTTATCCATGAGGAAAAAGGGAACCGCATGAAGGATTAACCTTCACGCCCTACAAACTTGATAAGCCGTATCTGGATTCAGGTACGGCTTTTCTTTTATGAAACCGAATCCTACGGAAAACCGTTTACTTATAAAAACAGGAGTACCTTATGATCAGAAAACTGCAATTCTACTTAATTATTACCCTGATGCTTTTTGTCGGGCTAACAACTGCCCAACAAAAGGTATTAACAGCTTATTCCATCTTTGAACTTCAGCAGGTCATTGAATCTGCAATCTCACCGGATGGTTCGCATGCCGCATTCAGTCTGCTGAAGCCCCGTCCCTTTACCGATAAACCAGGCGGGGATTACCGTGAGCTTTACCTTTATTCTATGTCTGAAAACAAGGCCTTCCCGGCAGCTACCGGTAACATCACGGTTTCTTCACTGCAATGGCATGGCAACACTCTCTACTTCCTCAGCCGGTTGAATGACGCCAAAACGCTCAGGATTTACAAGGTTACAGCAAGTAATCCGGTACCGGAGGAAGTGTTTGCGCACACCGGTCACATCATGCAGTACCAGGTTTCACCTGACGGAAGCACCATTGCCTTCGTGGCTGATGAAGACCGGATACCTGAAAAGAAGGCGCTGCTTGAGAGAGGATTCGATGCTGAATTCTATGAAGAAGAGTTCAAAAACCAAAGCTTGTACCTTGCAGCCATCAGTGACAAATCTGTCCGCCAGTTAACCAAGAACGTTACCATCACTGATTTCGAATACAGCCCTGACGGAAGTTATATCGCAGCACTTGCAACGGAAAAGAATCTGGTAGATGATACGTATATGCTGAAAGATGTATACACCATCAGCCTGCAAACCGGTGAACTGAAAAGAATCGTAGACGTACCCGGTAAAATCTCAGCCATTTCAGTAAGTCCCGACGGCAAGCACATTGCGTTTATTGCCGGTGCAAATATCAATGACAGTTTCAGCGGTTCGCTTTTCTGCGTTCCTGCTGATACACCTACTCCTTTTACGAACTTGCGTAATTACACCACCGGACTTGAGCTTTCTGCCACCAAAGTTTCCTGGCTTGATAACGGCACGATGATCTACGCTGCAGATGAAGGCGTGTACACCACACTCAGAACCCAAAAGGTTGATGAGAAAGAAAGCGTCATTGTTCTGAAACCTGGTATCGTTTCCCTGACTTCATTCTCCGTTGCTGGTGAGCATGTATTGATGAGTGCGGATACCAAAATGCACCCGCGCGAACTCTTTATTTACAATCTTAGCAATCAGGAAATCCGCCGCCTTACTGATCACAATCCTTCACTTGCCAACACAAAACTCGGCTTGCAGGAACGCATTGTGTATGACGCCCGGGACGGACTGAAGATCGAAGGCGTACTGATGTATCCCGTTGACTTTGAAAAAGGAAAACAGTATCCCCTGATCGTGTACATTCATGGTGGGCCTGAAGCATGCGAAAAAGATGGCTGGAACACCGGGTATAGCAAATGGGGACAGGTTGCTGCAGGTGAAGGATACTTTGTATTCCTTCCGAACTACCGTGCAAGTTCAGGCAGAGGACCAGAGTTTTCTTATATGGGATTCGGCGATCTGGCTGGTAAGGAGTTCGAAGATGTGCTTGATGGTATTGATCATCTTATCAAACTGGGATATGTGGATAAAGACCGTGTTGGTATCGGTGGTGGTTCATACGGCGGATACTTCACCAATTGGGCAGCCACGAAACACTCCACCCGTTTTGCCTGCGGTGTGTCATTTGTGGGTGTTTCCAATCAGATATCAAAGACTTTCTCTACCGACATACCGTATGAGGATTACTATGTTCACTGGGGTGTGTACCCGATTGATAATCCCACCATCTATCTTGACAGAAGCCCCGTGATGCACGTAAAGGACGCAAAGACTCCGCTGCTGCTGATGCATGGGAAAGAGGATCCACGCGTACCTGTCCTGCAAAGTGTTGAACTGTACCGCGCATTGAAGATGTTCGGTAAGGCACCCGTACGGCTGGTTATGTATCCCGGTCAGGGGCACGGCAACAGTAAGAACACCTCCCGCCTCGACTTTGCTGTCCGCTCTATGGAGTGGTTCAATTACTACCTCAAGGGGAACAATCCCAAAGATCAGATGCCCCGTATGATTATTGATTTTGAGAAGTAAAATATCTTTTCTCTTCTTTTTCAAAGCCGCTCCACACGGGGCGGCTTTTTTGTTTTGTGGTGGGTTTTTATGATTTTTGATTTGCCGCTATTCATGTTGTTAGGTCTTGCCTAAACAACAGAAGACAGAAGTGCTTTACACAACACATAGCTAATGAGTCAATTATTTATTTCATTGGATGGTTATGTCTCCTGAAAACAAGAAAGACAGCTTTCACCCTTCATATTCATTCAACTGTGGCACTGAACCTCAGATAGCTGCACAGTTGGAAGCCATCAATTCTCTGAAGATGAACATCGATTCTCTCAGACCTTTCGAAGGTGACCTTTGGAAAAAAGTGGAAGAAAAGCTACTGGTCGAGTGGACATATAATTCCAATGCTATTGAAGGAAGCACCCTGACTCAGGGCGAGACCCTCTTCTTCCTCCAAACAGGACTTACGGTTGAGGGGAAGCCATTAAAGGACTTTTTAGATGCACGGAATCACTTCGATGCAGTGGAATATCTGCTTGAAATTATCCGGCAGGATAGGGCTATATCCACTTCGGTACTGAAAGAGTTTAACGCACTACTGCTAACTGGGCTGACTTCAACACCCGCATTAGACCAGTTTGGGAATCGAACCAGCAAACCAGCCACGCCCGGAGCATACAAGAAGAACCCCAACCACGTACTGCAAAACGATGGTACTATTCACCGGTATGCTGATCCACTGCAAGTCCCGGCGGAAATGGAGTTCCTTTGTGAGTGGATTCATAGGCAGCGGGAATCTTTACATCCGGCAATCATTGCTTCAATCGCTCATTATAATTTTGTGCGGATTCACCCGTTTGATGATGGTAATGGGAGGGGTGCCAGAATCCTGATGAACCTGATCCTGATGCAATCCGGATTTCAGCCGGCTGTTATTAAAAACGAACGCCGAAGGGAATACATTGCCGCCCTCGCTGATGCTGATAAAGGCTCAATCCGGTCATTTATTCTGTTTGTTCTGGAGAGCTGCATCGAGACGCAGCAGTCTATCCTTAACAGCATACCACGTTAAGATTTGTCACTGTTTTTTCAATGAGAGGCAATCCTCTTCGGTCATCCCATACCGGTACTCATCATAGAGGATTCCGTTTTTGATGATGGCTGATTTCAGAATGCCTTCCAGTTTATAGCCGCATTTCTCAAGAACTCTCATGGAAGCCGGATTGCAACTAAAAATACCTGAATAGATACGTTTCAGTTTTAAAACCTCAAATCCGTATTCCGTGATCAGTTGTACGCTTTTCGTAGCGATCCCTTTCCCCCAAAACTTCTCACCGAACCAGTAGCCCAGCTCTGCTGAATGACGGTATACATCATCCTGTCCATGCAGACCTATTACTCCGCAGAATGCTCCATCATGCTCCACACCAAAGATGGTGTTATTACCTTCTTCAGTTGCCATAGCAATGAACGCTTTCGCATCCTCAACCGAATAGGGGAAAGGAATCATATCCCTCAGGTTATCCAGAACCCGTCTGTTGTTCAGCAGCCTTGCTATCTCTTCCGCATCTGCAATACGGAGTGACCGCAACATTACGGAATCATTCTTCAGGGTGACACTCACTTTCATTCTACCTTCTCTTTCTGCTTACCGGATCAGCATCATCTTTTTGGTATCGGTAAACCTGCCTGCCTGAATCCGATAAAAATAGATACCGCTCGCTATACCTGCCGCATCAAAGGTTATGCGGTATCTTCCGGGGTTCTTGACTTCCCGAAGCAGGGTTGCAACTTCACGTCCGAGCAAGTCATATACGGTGATCGACACGGGGGCAGTCTCAGGAACCGCAAAATCAATGGTGGTGGACGGATTGAATGGATTGGGATAATTATCGCTCAATGAATACTCAGTGGGCAGATCACTCTCATCCACATGCAGCGGTTGGTCGGTCAGGGAAATTCTGACCGCATCCGCTCTGAGCACTGCACCACCGCTGTTCCCTTCATCGGCAACGGTGATTTCAACCTGATCGCCCGCATGAAATCCAAAGACACCCAACGGGACCCAGCTGCCACTGTTCAGGTTCTGGTTGAGGACTACCTCGTGCAGTACATCACTCCCTTTCTTTACGGTGTATTTCGCGCTTGTTGCTGCATTCTCAGTAACAGGCACAACAAAATCAATCAGAAAGTTACCCGGTTTGGCTATCGTCCTGAAGAATCGTGCCTTTGCACCAGGCTGCTGGTTGAGCCCCGCATACCTGCTGGATGCCCCCCATGCCTGGACAACACTCTTTGCCCAGTTACCGCTTTCCACGTAACCGGCTGCATCATCATTATCAATGATTGTGAAATAAGGTTTGACCAGTACGGACATCGGTATCTTCACCGGTGAATGACCGCAGTTGTCAATGGCTAACTCAAGAGTGTCTTCCACCATACCCTGGGCAGGGTAAAATAACCTTATCGGCAGGTTCTTTGTTGTGAAAGGCAGTACTGTAAATGGCAGCGCACCCCCTGCCGAAACATGACCGCTCTGAGAAGACAAACCTACAACACTGACTGCAAGACTTCCACGGTTTCTCAGTTTGACTGAATAGTAAAATGTATCCTGCTCTGGCACTGCATTCAGAATCAGACTGCCGCCTGGGAATTCAAAATCAAATTCTCTGACCAGCGGCGATATCTTTACCACATCAGCCTGAAACTGTCTGGTGCCCACTTCTGCTCCCTTGCCGCTTACTTTCAACGTGTACAGGGTATCTGAAGAAAGATCAGCAGTGGTCAGGTAGAGCCAGTCCTTACCCGGAATAGAATCAGGCTGCACGGTTGTAAGCACCGTGCCAAAACTGTTCAGCAGCTGTATAGTAACCTTTGCCATGTTCGCCGATCCGGGTACCTGAAGGAAGATATTCTGTGGACCACTTACATCAGGTGTGAAGCGGTATGCAACCGCTACCGAATCATTTGCGCCCATATTCATCACCCGACTGTCGAGCCCCCACGCTGCCGCCGATGTGGTCTGCAACATACCATGCAATTCGGAATAACCAGGTTCACCATTATCGATAAAGATTTCACGTCCCCTGAAGTCTAAAAACTCTGTTCCCAGGTTTCCGGAGGGATCAATGGCAGCCACGCCAATGACAGCGAGAAGATCTTTCGGATAACTCTTTTTACTTCTCCAGCTTAAGGTTCCTGTCTGAATAAGCTCCATTTTGAAATAGTCTTCATTGAGGGTTTTTGCGCCAACAAACGGGAATGGCTGAAATAAGGGTTCGTTCACGCTGAATGTGTAGGCAACATTTCCCCCTTCAGGCACGGGAGTGATTGTGACTGCGGGAGGAGTTAAGTCTGTCGTCTTTAGCCAGTTCTGCATCCCCTCAATCGCTGTTGTGTATTTGAATTTTACCGTTGGGTACGATGCAGCTGAACGGTTTGCAAGTGTATCCAGCCGTTGTAATTTTTCAGGAAATGCATCATCCCACACA
>JAEXTR010000327.1 GCA_023406915.1 Bacteroidota bacterium | reverse complement strand
GAGACGATCGTCAGGAATATGAATGATCATCGAATACTCTTCATTTCGAGTAGCGGTAACCGTGGTGCACAAGCCGCCCGGAATGCAGGAATCAAGGCAGCATCATCAGAATGGATTGCCTTCCTTGATTCAGACGATGAATGGCTACCCAATCGGTTAACAGACTCATTTGATGCTGCCAGGAATAGAAGTGTTGGGGTTGTTTACTCAAATTTTTATCAGCGTCGCTTTCTTGATGGTGGTGTATCCGATCTATTAATGAATCCGGAAATTCACGAAGGTAATGTCCTCAAGCCAATCCTCAGGAAATCTTTTGTTTCATTTCCAGGCCTCACCGTTAGACGCGATCATCTTTTCGAAATCGGATTGTTAGATGAATCCATACGCTCCTGGCAGGAATGGGATACATGCATCCGGCTTGCTGAAAAATATGAGTTTGCCTATTCTCCGCATCCGTCGTTTATTTGGAACTGGCATTCCGGGGAAACGATCTCAAAGGATGTGCTCCGTGATGCCATGGGAATAATTCAAATTGTATTGAAGCATTATCAGCTCTTTCTTAGTGTGGCTGGGAAAGATGTGCTATATCTTCACTTTAGTGCGGCCTTGAATAAACTGCAACAAGTTGACGGTGAAAATGTTGAACTGCTGAGGGTAAAAATTCGCACTGCCCTCATGCAGCTTGGAAAAAACTCATAAATAACAAGCCGGAAGGATAACCAAGATGGTACAAAAAATCGAGCGTGGCGATGATCTGTATGCCATTATCATACGAAGCAGTTATGATAAACATGGTATTCACTTTTTTACTCCCGGTGATTATTCTCAACAGTTGGGTTACATGCGCCATCCGAAGGGGCATCTAATAGCTCCGCACGTACACAATGAAGTAAAACGCGATGTCTATCTCACGCAGGAAGTGCTGATCATACGAAAAGGAAAGCTGAGAGTTGATTTTTACGACGATACCCACAATTATATTTTCAGTGAGGTGCTATGCGAAGGGGATATTGTTCTTCTGTCAAAAGGGGGACATGGATTTGAGGCGCTTGAAGAACTAGAGATGATTGAAGTAAAACAAGGTCCTTATTCAGGAGATGCTGATAAAACTAAGTTCGAACCTGCAAGTTTACCCAAAAGAACAATCATCACGGAGATGAAATGAGAAACTTTATTCCTGTCAGTGAACCATTGCTGGATGGAAATGAGCTTTCCTATCTAACGGAAGCTATACAAACCGGATGGATTTCATCTGAAGGTCCTTTCGTTAAAAGGTTTGAGGATCAATACGCGGCATCGGTTAACCGAAAACATGGAATTTCGGTTTCCAATGGAACTGCTGCGCTTGAGATTGCAGTGCGCGCAGCAGGTATCCTTCCAGGTGATGAAGTAATTATGCCAACCCTTACCATAATCTCTTGCGCTCAGGCAGTAGTCAATGCCGGAGGAATTATTGTTCCGGTTGATTGTGACTTAAATGATTTCAATATGCTAACGAATCAGTTGGAACAGCTCATTACACCAAGAACAAAAGCAATCATGCCTGTTCATATTTACGGACTTCCAGTTAAGATGGATGCAGTACTGGATTTTGCTGATCGGAATAATCTCATTGTAATTGAAGATGCTGCTGAAATGCACGGCCAGAAATATCGCGACCGTCCATGCGGCAGTTTCGGTGCTGTCAGTGTCTTTTCGTTTTATGCTAACAAAATCGTTACAACAGGTGAAGGGGGAATGATTGTAACGAATGATGATACTATTGCCGAAAAGTGCAGAACGTTACGGAACTTATGCTTCAATAATGCAAACCGCTTTGTTCATGAAGAACTAGGTTACAACTACCGGTTCACCAATATTCAGGCGGCTGTCGGACTCGCACAACTTGAGCGACTTGGTGGGTTCGTCGATATGAAGCGATTTATTGGGAGAGAGTATAACAAATTATTTGCATCTAATTCACTTCTTCAAATCCCTCTTGCTTCGAATGAATCTGCCGAGAACCTATACTGGGTTTATCCATTGGTTCTGACAGAAGCAGCTACAATGGACGCTAAAACCGTCATGACAGAACTACAAAAAGCAGGAATCGGTACACGTCCATTTTTTTATCCGATGCATTTACAACCCGTACTTCATCAGTTAGATGCATTGAATACTCAAGGATTATCATTCCCCAATGCTGAGTATTTATACAAAAAAGGATTCTACATCCCGAGCGGATTGCCTCTTGCCAACAATCCCGAGGAATTGCGATACATATCCGAAACAATAAACAGATTGGTGAATTAGACAATGAACGTATTCGATTCATACGCAGCTTATTACAATTTGATTTATTCCAACAAAGATTACCGCAGTGAATGCGAGTATCTACATACGCTTATCAAAATGTTCGGAAATGGGGGAAAAACAATCCTCGATCTTGGTTGTGGTTCTGGAAGGCATGATGTATGGCTCGAGAAGTTTGGCTACTGCGTTACAGGAGTCGAACTTAGTTCAAAAATGCTCGAACTGACAGCACAACTTCCTGAGAACAATATACGATTTCTCCAGGGAGATGCAAGGGATATTGATCTTTGCGAAAAATATGATGTTGTTACCTCATTGTTTCACGTTCTCAGTTACCAACAGGAAAACAGTGACGTTGAAAAATTATTTGCTAATGCAAGAAGGCATCTAAATCCAGGTGGAATATTTATTTGTGATTGCTGGTATGGTCCAGGTGTAATGAATGAGCGTCCGGAAGTAAGACATGCCGTTTTTGAAGATAACACGCTCCGAGTTAGTCGCGTTGCTACCCCTTCTATCCGGTGGGATAAGAACATAGTTGATGTTCATTACTCATTGGATATTGTGCAGAAGGAGAGTGGTGATGTCCGGCATCTCCAAGAATTACATCCAATGCGTTACTTCTTTCTTCCTGAATTGGATTTGTTTTCGAAACATCAGTTTCTATCAGTGATACCCTACCGCTGGATGAGTCTTGATTTCCCTGAAGCATCCACATGGAATATAGTCATCGTAAACAAAGCAGACTAATGAAAAAAAGAATCGCAATTGCTGTTTCCAACTTGCCTGTTGTCTATTGGCAATGGTTTAAAACATTTTGCCTAGAGTTCACTCAACGAGATTATGAGGTTGATGTTTTTGCATTCAATCAAGTCAAACAACCCGATTACGGAGAGTCAATCAATGTCTTTCCATTTCTTTCCGCATTTATTCCCGATTGTCCCCAGGCTAAGTCTTATCTTGAAGAAAATATTGCAAACAAACAATACGAAATTGCGATAGGTTTCGAGTTATATGGTCTGAAATACGCTGAACAGATAGCCAACAAAGCAGCAACCCGACTAGGTTACTACAGTTGCGAACTGTATGATGAATCAAATCCCTCGCTCTACGAGAGCAACATCGGTACATTACTAAAATATCTTCGTGAGATGATGGGAAAGATTGACCTTTTCATGATACAAGATAGCGACCGCTTTGAAGAATGCATGCGACTCCTTGGACCGGGAACCACTCCACCTAAAGAAGTTCTATATTTTCCTGTTTGTCTTCCTTCACTCCAAAGCAAATACCAATATCGTTCAGAACTTAGAAAAGCGCTCGGAATCCCGGAAGCTTCAAAAATAGTGTTATACATTGGAGGACTTCGGGAGAACCGTTATCTGTATGAGTTAACTACTTACTCGCAAAGACTTAGTGAAGATACATATGTCCTTATCCATGGTCACTCTCATTATGATCCGGCATTGTTACTACGTATTCAAGAAATGAATATAAACGGAAGAGTTCATCTTTCAGCAAAGGATCTGGATGATGAAGAACTGGAGAAAATGCTTTCAGGTGCGGACATCGGTTTCTTATATTATCGTGCCGATGTAAGGAATGACTTCCTCACTGGCAGGTCATCCTCCAAACTTGCACTCTATCTTCAACATCACTTGCCGGTTATTGTGCCTGATTATCCTTCATTCCAGCGTGACATAAACGAATATGGCTATGGAAAATGTATTCATGATTTTTATGAATTACCTTCCGCAGTTAAAGATATCACCGATAATATCGAACAATATCGTTTGGGGGCAGAGAGTGCCTTTGAGCAAATCTTCGACCAACGGAAGTACATTGATGCAATAGTGACTAAGCTGGGAGAATGGAGGCAGAATAAACCCGGTGAAAATAATCACATCACATTGATAAACGAGACAGTGAGTAACTCAAGTATCAGTAATAGTATTACTCTAGAGAATAAGGAATTTAAGAAGGTAAAATACTCGGTCTGCGTACCCACATATAACCGCGCTGCATTCATCAAAGAAGCTGTTGAGAGTGTAGTCAAGACCTGCTCATCCGATTTAGAAATTGTCATTGTTGATGACGGTTCAACTGATACTACTTCCGAGATTATCGCTTCACTTGCCGATCCCAGAGTCCGCTATATCCGAAAAGAGCATACCAGTGCACCTGATACCCGGAACCGTTGTATCGCAGAGGCAAGAGGTGAGTATATCATCTGGCTTGATAGTGATGATGCATTTACACCTGGATTGATTGACAAGTATCATTCAATTCTCCAATCTGATCCTTCAATCGACATTATTTACGGTAATATCCAGGTTTGTGATCACAATCTTCAGCCAAATGGGCACTTGCTCACTTATCGGGATTTCGGGAATCCAACTGAATCATTTTTACAGAGCTTGTTTGCGGGATCCCCTATACCTAATATGGGGACAATGGTGAAGAAAAGGATTTATCAAACCCATGGGGGATTTGACATTCGGTTTAAGCGTGCGCATGACTATGAGTTCTGGTCGCGTGGATGGGTTGGGTGCAAATTCCATTATGTAAATGAAACCGTAGGATTTTGGAGATGGCACGATGAGAATATGTCTTCCGGGTCCGTAAAGATTGACTTTAGCTATGATGTTGCTATCCTTAAAAGTATTCTTTCCAGATATAGCCTCAATGAACTTTTTCCTTACCAACGGAAAGCAAGTGAAAAGCCTGCCATCCATTATGCTCTGTCACTAGTAACAATCGGAAACCGTTTTATTCAATTGGATTCCCAGACCGATGCTATTGATTATTTCTCCCGTGCGTTTCAGTTTACTTCTGATTCCAGATTGAGATCTGAGATTATGGACCGACTTGCTGCACGGATATTAAACCCTAAAGAATACCGTGGGATCTCAAAACCAAGTAAAAGCATTTTGTATGTTGTCCATAACATACCCCCGTTTGCAAGTGGCGGCAGTGAGAACCATACACAGATCCTGGCTTCTCACTTGAAGAATATCGGCTTTGAGTGTGATATCATGTTTCCCTTACACGATCCGGAGGAGGATGATCACAAATTTACTATGTTTTTCTGGAATGGTCTTCGAATCTTCCAGGTTTCGTACAATCGTTTTCTAGAAAGTTCCGATACTCTGATCGGAAAAGTATTTTCATCTTTTATTAAGGCAAAGGGATACAGTATTAT
>JAEXTR010000295.1 GCA_023406915.1 Bacteroidota bacterium | reverse complement strand
AGCTACCACAACCTTGCAGGGGTTGAAAGAGAAATGGGTAATCATGAAGAAGCAAAGAGGCTGTATTTAAAGGCACAGGCGATATGGGAAAAAGTCTTCGATCCAGATCATCCTTCTATTGCATCGAGCTACAACAACCTTGCAACTGTCGAATATGCTAAAGGTAATCTGGAGGAGGCAAAGAGACTGAGTTTAAAAGCATTGGCAATCCGTGAAAAAGTCTTCGAACCAGACCATCCTGAAATTGCATTAAGCTACCACAATCTTGCATCGGTTGAACAGGATTTGGGTAATCTGGAGGAGGCAAAGAAACTGATATTAAAAGCATTGGCAATCCGTGAAAAAGTCTTCGACCCAGACCATCCTGATCTTGCAACAAGCTACAACAACCTTGGATCGGTTGAACAGGCTTTGGGTAATCTGGAGGAGGCAGAGGGTTTGTTCAGAAAAGCTATTAAGATATATGAAGCGAAGTTACCTGAAGGGCATAAAGATACCCAAACGAGTCGTAAAATGCTTGCAGATTTATTGGATAAACTTGGGCGGAGTGAAGAAGCAAAGGTGTACCGTTTGAAAGCTTTGGAATCTGAGGAAGAAAGTATGACTTGTGAAGATCTACGAAGTAGGTCGAAGGTTTACTTAGACTTAGGAGATTACGGAAAGGCTGAATCTATCTTACTTGAACTTGTTGATCAAGGTTTTGAACTGCCTGGAACATATAGCCATTTGGCAAGGGTCTGCATTCTTACAAATCGTATTGAATCGGCTAGAGACCATATCGCTGCAGCCACTGCCCATATCGATGGTGCGAAAAAGTATATGTTGGCAAGGATAACCTGGTTCCAGATATTTTTTGCCCTTCTTGAAGGGGAGGATATAAAAAGCTATATCAGGCAATTAAGACTTACCCTCCAGGATGATCGCGCATTTATGGAATGGACTATGCAGCCTGTGATGGATGCAATAAGCGGAAAGGTAACGGAAAGGGAGCACACCTTTCTTTCTGCGCTGATTGATGCATTAAGCGATAAAAAGAATCTCGATAAACTTAATGAATTTGCTGAGTGGAGGGAGATAGCGTGAGTGGAGGGTAATGAAACCTTTTCAAAAGTTCCGGTCTGATTCTGAGATGTCGATAACAAAAACTTTAATGATTCTTGGCAGCTACACTTATTAAGCAGAATCTTTCACGAGATTTGCGCAGTGCAGCCATTTTTCATCCAGCAGGAGTTCATCTGCGGCTCTTCCGCTGCCTTGCAGTATATGCACCTTGCTGCCTAAGGTGAGGGCAAGTCGATATTCAAATGCAGAGATGGTACCCCCGTTAATACCCAGCAATGCCACTTGAGATGGAGGAATCCCGGCAGCAAGAATCTCTGCCCACATTGTGATTGGCTCACGAATGGTAAAGGTTGGGCAATCAGTGTGAATCTGCAGGGTATATGCAGGATGGGGAACCGTGCCGGGAGACAATGCTTTGGGCATAAAACCAATTAAGGGAATCGGGCGGTTCTGAGCAATGCGGAGCTCCTCAACCACGGAGCCTGTAAGCCCGGGTATGCCGTTTGCTGTGCCACCCGAGAAAACTACACCGTTAAATTTTGAAACTGCATCAGAAATGTATCTTCTATAAACGGCCAGGGATTCAGCTTCCAACCCCTTCACCCCACCTGCAGCGATCAGGATGGTATCGCTCTTTTTCAGGATGCCTTTACTCAGTTTTCTAAATGAAGTATATGCCTGTGACCTGCCGTACAGTACCGCAAGCAGGAGATTGGTCAGCAGTGCAGTGGTAAACTCAGGATCGGCTGGATCGTGCAAATACTGAGCCAGAATGCAAATCTGATTTTCGAAATGTATCGGGGTCAGCGATACTCCACGCAGTCGTTCAGCCGCATCTTTGTCAGCATATTCAAACAGTTCCACTATCCTTTGATCTTCAAGAGAGCTCATTCATACCATCTCGTTTTCGTATTTGACAGCCGTCTGCAACGTGAAGCTGCCGGGCAGGTGATCCCGCATTTGTAAAAAAGGAGCGGATTCAAGGAAAGCTCTGCACCGCTCCGAACAATTCATTTGGTTATCAATCGGTATCCCAAACAGCTCTAAAAGCCATTTTACGGTTTCTCTTCAGTCTTTACAACAATCTTTCTGATCATAAAGCCCTTTTTTATGAGGATCTTTTCAGCCGCTTTCAGCATTGCTTTATCCAGATTGATTTCCTTGGAATCTTTCAGATTACCAATGAGTGTAATGTCCTTGTGCAGTAGTAGAGAATCCACAGTGTCCGCTGCATATTCATATCCCTCCAGCATTTTTGCACGGAGCCAGATATTGTGTTCAATTTCAAGCAGGGCATGAAGATGTTTCTCAATTACTTCTTCCGGTTTAAGATCACCCGCTATGGTCTGATGGTTTGGTACAAGTTCATAACCGAGCTGATGCAGCTTTGCTCTGGTGAGCCGTGCGGTTATTCGGTTGCTTTCCTGAGCATGGGGGGGGATAATTGGATACGCCAATAACCATGGGTGTGTTTTCTTCCCTTCCTCATCACACCGTTCAGGTCCGTATACATACCCTTGCTCTATTTTTTCCTTCATCCAATTGTTGTGCGCTTCTTCAGCCAGCTCCTCAATGAAATCAACATCCATTTCACCTTTGGTAATATGGGCACGGAAATCCTTTGTGACGTGAATGGCAAGCGAAGACTCTGAAGGCAGGGATGATGCCGTAAAACACTGACTGTTGTCAGTAGTGCTGAGTGTTACAACAGATTCAAGTGATCTTGCCCCGTGCAGAAATTTTTCGGTACGGAGGAAGGCACTGACTACACCAGGCGAAACGGCAGGCGTTTTACCTGAATTAAACAAGTGCTTATGATGTATCTGCAGCATCGTACGGAGCAGCATAGCCCTGCGGATGATAAACATAGGATCATCGGTTTTTTCAACCGTGTTTGGTCCCTTGATATTTACATAACCGCGGAGTCGGCTAATAAAATCAGGTCCCTTTTTAGCTTTGAGTTCCTTAACTTTATCCTCATATTCAGCATAGGAACTGCAGGTGCCGCCCGCAAACACAAAAATCGCACGGCCGAGAGGGTGCGTGATGCTGCCTTCATTGAATTCACCATCCTGCATAGGGGCGAGGAACTCCTTCAGCCACTTGTTTTCATCAGCATCAAATTCATCCCAGAATATAAGGGGAAGTGCGCCTTTCACAGTTCTATCCTGAACGATGTGGAAAGCATTATACAGATCTGTTGTATCTTGCATCTGTGTTAGGTTAAAGGTTATCGGATTATTTGCAGACCCGAAGATGCTTTTTAATAAATTCTTTATGGCAAAAGATTTGCCTGAACCTGGTGCCCCAAATACTGCGATTGAAAGCGGGCGGTTATCTGATGGATGGTTGATGTACGTGCGTATCAGGTTATTGACGGAGTTGATTCTTTCAATCTCCTCCCGGTCAAAGGATTGATACATACCATAGTTAACCATTGGTACAGAACTGAGCACGGTTTCATAACCGTTCATAACCACGGAAAGAGCTTTAGAGAAGAGGTATTCCTCACCCTCACCAGCAGCATCTTTAAGGAGATTTGAGTGAAATCCGGATTCATCTTTGTATAATCCAAAGCTGAGGTCTTTATGATACCTTGGATATGCGGTCGAAAAACTGCTCAACGTTTCACTGGCTGCTTTAAATGCAGTTTTGGAAGCCTCATCATTTTTGGGATTGGTGAACAATGCATGAAGCCGCTTCCATGGAGCTCTTTCTTCGATCTTTTTGTTAATCTCTCCCCCAGCCGCTATGCCGGCCTGAATGGCAGAAAGTGCTGCCTTGAAGAGGAAACTGAGAGAGTATTGTGGTTTGGAATCGATCATCACAGCAACTGCCGTTGCCAGAGAAAGCGTACCGAAGGTTTTTCCGGCATACTTACCTGCCCAGGCACCTTCGTAGTTTTTTGTGTCAAAAACGAGGCGTTCGAACGTGAGTTTTCCACCATTCAATTCAGTTCCAGGGAAGCGCTTCTCCTGAGATTCCGTTGTGAAGCTTGCAACACCAAACGAATCATAGAGCAGAATCAGTCTTTTTACCTCCTGGAATACATTTGAATAATAACCTGAATCCAGTTCAGTGGCTGTTTCTTCAAGGGTGCTATCCCATGATAAGCCTCTGCTGATATCTGCGCCGCCCTGACGTAGCACATCAGCGGTGGTGACAACGGTTGTTTTTTGGAGGAGGTTATTATCTTTTAAGACATTCCAGAGATAGAAGTCGTAACGGTGGGAATGAGTTTTAAGAAGAATGGATTTCACTTTCTTAGCCAATGGAAGCAGTTGATCAATCACAGATGTATCATTTGCAAATCTGATCCCAAGGTCTTCAATCACCAGCGTATCGATCTCCTGCAGGTCTTTGATACTGCCGATCATTTGCTGATACGTGAGGGCTTTATCCTTTGGTATTTCACACCCAAGGAATGCATCTGCACGCCATCTGTTTTCTTTCCCTTCCTTTACTAGTAACCAGGACTCGTAAGACTTTACTAACCCGGCATTCGCTTTCGATAGTTCGTCATAATCAGGGATAAAAATTGTTGCAGTCTCATTTTTGGAATAGAGGCTCTGGAGAATTTCCCCGAGGTACCATGCACCGCCCGGCCGGGGAGTCATGATTGTGGCAGGGAGTGCATCCCTATATGAGTATACAGGTGTTGCCTGTTTCTGGATAAGACAATCCTGAATAAAATCGCCTAAAACAAGTATTCGTAACATAGAAACTCCATACTGAATTTTTATGGTTGTGAGTGACTTTTCCTGCTGGATACGCTGACCCGGTTGTGTTCTTCCTGAGATACAATTTCTGCAAACACACTCGTGTAAAATAGATTATTTTACTCAGATATTTATAGCCTTTTTATTAAGAATACAGGCATGAATCTGATTTTATGTGTATGGGTGGGGGAGGTGTTTGTGATTAACTGTCATCCCCACCAAGGTCCTTATTTATTGATCTTAATGTCACTTTATCCTCAAGTGTGGCTGGATGATCTGGCGGGAAGATCGCATTGTTGATTTCGATTGCTTTTTGGATGAATTGTTTCGCGATTATTGTGTTTCCCATATCCCATTCGGTATCTTGCGGGTGCGTCCAACGAACCGTGCATGCGGGGCAGGCATGTTTCCAATACTGGATGCCACGTCGAGCAGCTTCTCCCTATGGATTGAGTTTTTGAGGGAGCTTTTAAGGTCATCAAGCCGTTTCCGTACATCCAGTTGTTTGATGGATTCCAATCCATCTTTACTCCACTCACTGAGGTCAACCCTGTGGCGGTTGCTGATTTTTTTCAATCCACCTTGCTGCATCTTCTTTGTTCTCATGGTTATCGATACCTGGAACTTCGATATAGTAAACCTCTGCAACGCCATTCCCCTGGATGCCTCGCGCATATTCATATTTCAGGTATTCAATAATCTCCCAATTGCAATATTTACTTTTTTGATAGTTCGGTGAAAGTACGAGCAGGAAGAGGTGGGAATTCCGAAGCTCAAGCTCCATCCGATGTACCCAGTCTTCCATAGCATGGATTTCAGTTTTATCAATAAAAACATTCAGTTTCTCTTCGTTAGAGTCAAAGTACACATCTTCGATCAAAGTCTTCAGTTCCGAGATTCTGCCTTCTATGTTATCAGCCAGTGCATAGCTGATGAAAAGGTCATATTTCATTTACCAATCCTTGAAATTGTGGACAATTGGTGATGCAGAGCATAGAGGCTTTGGGTGAATGCTCACATGAAAAATAGGGGGAAAGTGCGAAAAACAGATTAGTAAATGAGCTTGAATTTGGTTTCCTTTTTTTTTGATGAATAAATAATTAGTTTAACACAACTATTTCAAGATTAATATTAGTTGTTGTTAGACTATTTATGATCTTAAAAATGAATTATCACTAGAATTGTTAAATGCAGGAGAACTGCAATGGTGTATTTTGCTATCTCAATACTTTTTGCATATTTTGTCTATAGAGGGCTGAGGCGCTTTGATGTTGAAAAATATAGTAAGGATGTTCCTCCAGATTTAATGATGGACACATCTGTTGGCTTCGACGAAAAGTTGGATCATGATTTTAAGCATTCATTATCAGTAATGCTTAGGGGGAGCCTTACTTTGTCCATATTCTTTATTCTATTATGGGTAATTATTCCCCTAAACTTAGCCATCATCTCATCCCTTCCATTCTATGCTTCGATTATATTTGCTCTTCCAGGTGGGTGGGCGCTTGCAGTTGGAGTATATAATATGTGTAAAGTACTGAAAAGTAAGAAAGACAATAGATAAAAGAGTTTTTCATTGGAAGTGAGTTGAACCATGTGGAAAGAAAGTAATTATTCAGTCTCATCTGAAAGCAAGTTTTCCCGTCGCCCTTTTTACCCATGTGCCGGTCTTTTCCGGTTTTTGGGTGCCCTCTCGTTCACCGCAGTGAGTATTGGAGTCTATCATTTATTGCTTGAGGTTTTTAAGGTAACCCCACTGAACATGCAGTCGCCATTATGGACAGTGGAATTAGCTATTATACTCATCGTAAGCGTCCTTTTGGGTGGTGTTGCTGGGTTAATTGGAGCAAGCCTTGGTATGCAAATTAGAATCAAGAACGAGAATCTTTGTTTTGCTATACTCGCAGTCTGGCACTTTGCAGCAAATGGTAGCTTGATATGGTTGACCACAATAGGCATAACACTTTCAATTATACTAGGGAAAGAGGCGAGTCAAAGGTTAATTATTGAAATCGGCATCACGTCTGCCACCATTTCCGTGCTCGGGATAGGTATTCCCCTTGGGGTAATGCTTGGTCTAATTTATTATATATTTTCAAAGCTCAAACTAGGGTTCATATTCTTTTTTCTGATCGCTAGCATAGCAACCATTCTTTGTGCTCACTTCAATCTAAATTCCTATGGACTACATAGTAATTGGGCATATATTACTGGACTCGTCTATATTCTCTTAACGTTTATAATTACTTTGCCGATGATAAGAAGGGATTATACTGAACGACAGAGAATTCTTGAAAAACTGCAAAAACAATAGAAAGGTAAGAAAAATGCTTTCGAAGTTTTTAGAGAAAATTGCAGCTTCCAAGTCTAAGCGCTTTCATATTTATCGTGAAGGGAAGTCTCTTTATCAGAGTTACATTCGAGAGAAAGGTGGTAGTACTTTAGATTCAACAGTTGATGAAATCATTATCGACACTCGCTTGGATCAAGCTAAAATTCTTTTCCAACAAGCTATCGAGTTATCTGAAGAAGAACATCAATACTATGATGCGGCGGTCGCATGGTACGAACTTGCTATGGTCTACATAGAATTAAGAGATTATAACTCAGCAAAAGTTGCATTCAATAATGCTGAAAAAATACTTCGTAATACTATTGGTAAGGACGGTATGGCAACACTTGGATACTGTTATCTACAGTTAAGTAGAGTGTCATATTATGATAAGAATTATACTGAAGGAGTAATCAATTATGAAAAGGCTAAAAGATTGTTCGAATCTACAGGTGATGTTGAAGGCTTGATGTCTGCTGAACAAATTTTACAAAAGCTTTCATTGCTGTCAGAAAATGTCACTTTTAAGGTTAAACCAGAGATTTTTCATACCAATGCAATGAAAGATGTAATCACCGCGGATATCAATCCTACGGACTCTCCACATGTGTCATTGATTTCCACTCACCCTAATCAGTTAAAACGGGGGTCAGATTTACAACTCCCTGATGTTCTCCTCTGGCTTTATGCCTATTCCAAAAGTGTACATGAAGAGGTGGAAAGTGTAGTTCAGTCAGTTGCATTATCCCTCGGCCGCACAGTTAATCTCTCTCAAGCCTTATTTGCTTCAGATAACGTAGGTGATCGAAATCAGCGTAAACCAAAAGAAAATGAGATCCTGATTGCATCGATAATGATAATTGAGCCTTCGGTTTTGCAAGAACAAGATTTTATGGAACAGTTATCCTTTAATATTGAAAAAGTAGTCCAAGATCCTTTCTTTCGTCTCTTTGTCTTATTGAGGGATATTACAATTGAGGAGTTACGTGATAAAGCATCTACTGACTCTATAATTGCTGATCTCTTCGATACTACTCAGATTGCTGAATCATTGACTCTAACACAATTTCATGACACGCTTTTAGAATACATTTCTAACTATGAGTTTCAGATATCAACAACAAGGTGGAACTCTCTTCGTAATGTTCTGGCAAGATCAATTGGAAATACAGCAAAGAACTCCATAATTGTATGTACGCTATTATCAATTGTAGGGTGCTTGCACTCTTTTAACCCAGAGATTATTGAGGCTATGCCTGAAAGTGTATCATCAATCTTTTCCGCAGCTTACGGAATTGCTCTTTTCCCTTTAATGACTCCAATTCTGTTTTTTATCACAAGATGGATTAATCCTTTCATTGTGGATTTGCAACAACGTAAAGGCAACATAAGGCTAATACTTTTTTGCAGTGTTGTTCTGAGCTTTGGTTCAATTATGACTATTCAATCTAGTCATGGGCTACCCTGGTTTTATCTAAGTATAATTTTAGGGGTGTTATTAGAAATGGTGCGCAGATCAGGTATTCAGGCAGAAAGGATTGCCTTACGGTTAAGTACGCATGGTGTCTACGATTCCTCTTTAGCGCAAAATGAAGCTTATCATAAGCACATACAGAAGAATTCTATGCAACTAGTTCAATGCCCACTTTTACCGTGTTCAACTCCAAAAGTGTTTTTAAGTTATACACGGAGTTCGCTTAGTGGTACTATTCTTTCAAAGATGCTGTACAATCAGATGATTAAATTTGGTGCGGCGCCATTTTTAGACAGGGCTAGTATTCCGATGGGAGCTAATTGGCGCGCCACACTCGACTCACATATCGGGCAAGCTGATGCTTTTATAAGTATTCTTGATAAGGATAGTGTCAAACGTGAATGGGTGGCTGCCGAATTACAGGCTGCCATCACATCTCGGCAAAAGACTGGTGTCCCAGAAATTATCGCTCTCTATGATCCAGGTATTGAGGAATCGACTTCAGTTATGCTTCCAGCTTTCAGGCAGCTCTTCGATATAAATAAATCGAAAAATGTTTTCAATGAAGTTCATAAGATTGAGTACAACGAAAAATCAGTGAATACAATTGCCTGGCAATTATCAGCCGGTAGGTTTCCATCCAATTCAATTATTGAGAGGCGAACTGCACTACTTCTTTCACCGATTCCTATTCTTTTAAGTATAGTTGGAGCTTTTGGTGTGTTTTTTGCTTTTCCAGGAGGTTTTTTTGCTGTTCTCGAATGGTTTTTTAAGTTACCGTTTAGTGAATTCTTGCGTGCACATGATTTTCTTACCATTACTGCTCTGATAAGTGCGTTTTGGTTGGGTTTCGTCTGTCGATCAGCAATCCATATATATGGTGAAGCTTTTAGAACAGATAAGATTACTCCTGGTTTTGCCTGGAGCGCATCAGCAGCACTATTCTCGGTGGTATTTCTGCTAATGATTAATATTCCTTTAATATTTGTCTACGCGCAATCTATCCTTTTGGGAGTGGGTTGGGTTACTATGTCACACGTAGCTAAGACGAATCCAATCAGTGAAAGAAAATAAAACTATTAACACTGATTATAAGTGAATTAGAATGTAGTGAAAACTCTCACTTGCATTCAGTGGATTGAAGTTCAACAAACTAATATTGTGTTCTTTGAATTTCGCTTTTTGTACATTGTGGTCCCTAAAAGTCCTGTCTACCGTCTTATATGCAGTTAGTTGTATTCAAATATCCTAGTCGGCCTTGTAGCAAATCTGTAGCAAATTGGAGAAAACATCGGCAAATGAGGAAATAATAACCTTAGAAAATGGCTTAAAAACGCAATAAACCATACAAAAAATATTTCTTTTAAAGCCTGTCACGCAGGAGGTCGTCCCGAATAGTCGGGAAGTCTCGTCGGCCCCGCCAAAAGCCTCAAAATCAGTGATTTTGGGGCTTTGTTATTTTGGGGGGCACTTTGAAAATGCCTAAAACGTTGTTCCACTGGTCAGAACTCTGGCAAATATAATAGCATACCTTCGGGAACGTGTCTTAGGCAGATCCAAAAGACACCTTTACTGTCATATGTTCTCTATTTTAGTAATGTAAGTTTTTTCGTTGAATTGTAATTGCGGGTTGCAATCTTATAGTAATAAACACCTGAGGGCAAGTTTGTGAGATCAAGTGATTGCGTATATATACCAGCGCTCTGCGTTTCGTTCAGGATATCTCGTATAGTTTGACCAAGCAGATTGTGAAGGGTTATTTTAACTTCACCCGCTTCAGCAAGCGTGTAATTGAACTTTGTTGATGGGTTAAAAGGGTTAGGGTAATTCTGACCTAATTCAAAGGCGTAACTATTAAAACGGGTTTGGACGATGATGGTATTAGAATACGAGAAAGAGCCATCTGAGTCTATCTGTTTTAGTCGATACGCTAAATTCCCACTAGTGCTGAAATTGTCGCTGAAAGAATAGTATTTGGGTGAGTTTGAATTCCCGTTCCCTTTTACAAATCCTAATCTTTCCCAACCACTTGAGGGCATATCTAACTGTTTCCGTTCGATATCAAAACCGAAATTGCTCTTTTCTGTCGCTGTAATCCATTCTAAGTGAATCAGACCGTCAACTAGTCTGTGACAGAAAGATGCAATTTCAACGGGTAGAACCAGTGAAAGCACCTGAACCGGGGTTGTGCTATATTGACCAGGTCCACCCTCTCCATTACCCAATTCACTATAAATGTTATCACCCCAACTATAAACATTTCCATATGTGTCTAATGCCAGTGAGTGTTCGTATCCGCAGCCAATACTCGTTACTGTCTTCCCATTAAGAAAACCGGATGTTATTATAGCTGCTGGTGAATTTGTCGCTATCCTGTTACCAGTTCCTAATTGCCCATGCTCATTTGATCCCCATGCGAAAAGTGACCCATCAGAAGCTAACGCATACGCATAATAACCTCCAGTAACAACCTTGCTTATAGACTTCCCATTCCTGACGCCCGACGAAAGGACACTTACTGGGGTATAACTATTATCATTATTCCCGGTCCCAAGTTGTCCATTATTATTCCATCCCATTGAAAATAACTCACCTGATGTGGAGCGTAAAATGGAAAAGTGACTTCCTGCGGCTGCAGAAGAAATCGTTTTCCCAGAGAGTACACCAGCAGTTGTTACAGGTACTGGTATACTTTTATTCTCATTGTCTCCATTCCCAAGTTGGCCAAACTCATTAAATCCCCAACTTTAAACAGTCCCATCTGCAGCAACGACTATGCTGTGATAACCACCAGCAGTGATTTCAGATATTGATTTACCATTGAGAGCGCCATTCATAGTAACGGCAACGGGCAAATTACTCGTTATAGTGTTTCCATTACCAAGCTCACCATGTGTGCCAATCCCCCAACAATAAAGGAGGCCGTCTGATGAAAGTGCAAGATTGTGAAATCCCCCGGCAGCAATTTTTGTAATTGTCTTCCCACTTAATACTCCTGAAGTATTTACTGCTATCGGTACTGTGCTATTATCGAAACTACCTGTTCCTAGCTGACCAACATCATTTTTACCCCACGCAATGACAATACCATCAGCAGTCAGGGCAATAGTATGGTTTTCTCCAGTAGATACTTGTACTATCGTTTTTCCGGATAAAGCACCGCTATTTGAAATGTTAATGGGGACATTACTATTTAAAGTATTGCCATTACCAAGCTGACCATCCAGATTTAGTCCCCATGTGTGCACTTTCCCTGATGCATCAATTGTAGCAGAATGATGTGCACTCGAACCTGTGCCAAGATTCTGTGAATAAACAGTAAGCATTGAAAAAAAAATACAGAGAATAAAACCGATTTTCATGACCAACTCCTTATAGTAGTAAAAAAATACTGGATAAAAGTGGAATTGCCGATTTTTGGAAGTTGTTTCCTGTTTGCGAGAAAGAAAACAACGATGTGTTAGACTATATTACGAACAAGTCTATTAATTTCCAAATATTAATTATCGGTTTAAAGTGTTAAAATGTTTTAGGTCTAATAGCACTATTTCAATTAAACCATGGGTTCTTCTTCCTATCATACTAGCCACCGAATACACAAGTGGCAGGAGCAATCTACCGCTGATCATGCCGTTTGATTTGCTCCATCTCAGAATTCGTATTCTAGACCAATGATAGGGAGAAGGCCCCACTGATAGATGGTTCCTTCCTTGTTGTCTTTCTGGTTCCAGTAATATTGTGCCACGTTCTGATTATTGTAGGCATTCCATACGCTCACAAATACTACCAGATTTGAGCTGCCGAAAGAAAATCGCTTATCTGCGCGTATGTTCAGTGAGTGATAAGGAGAATACCTTTTGCTGTTTACATCCTCATCACGACTGATGCCCATACCGGCAATTGTTGACAGATTAGCGTCGAATGGCGTATATGGTATTCCTCCCGCAATTACCCATCTTGCACTGAACTCCCATGAATCATCCAGTTTATACCCTCCAGAAATGTTGAGTATATATTGGTTATCGAAAGTCCGGTCTCTCTCATTCCCCAGCATATCGGTATACGTGGAGCGAAAATAGGTCCCTGACACAACACCGTAAAAATCTTTTGCCAGCTTTTTCTGTATCATAAACTCCACACCCCAGGTTCTTGCTTTGCCGTTAGACTTCAGGTCAGAATAGTCACCAAGGAAGTTTGCCCCTGCCTGCATCTCATCCAGCATAAACTGAGTAGGTGTAGCAGGATTCATGGGAAAGCGCGAATAATTCTTCTGGTAGACTTCCAGAGTCAGCCGTGTATCAGATGAAAGTAAATGGCTGAATGAAAGTCCATAGTGTTCTGCCCTCATTTCACGGAGTTGGTTTGCACTGCTCCTTTGAGCCAATAGTAATAACGGTAGATTCTGATAGTAAATGCCTGTGCTAAACGTTAATGATGTAATATCTGAAAACTCATACACCATAGATGCACGGGGTGAAAAGACAGAATTTTCTGTAGCACTGAAGTAATCTCCTCTTCCACCGAGAGTAAGTGTTACATTAGGGATTGGACGAACCGTTACATTGATGTATCCACCAGCCATGTACTCTCTGACATCTTTTACCAGTGATGATGCAGGTTTGATGCTCCCATTTTGAAGGGTTCGCTGTCCATAAAAATTATCATACGAATGACGAAACAGTTTTGCATCAATCCCGAAATCCACACTGAAAATGTCCGTCAGCTTAAGGAAGTTGTTATTCCGCAATTTCAGTGTTCGTTCTGATGAACGATTTTTGAACAATAGGTTTTGAGTTGTAGTCTCAAAGTAATCTTCCTTGTAGAAATCGGTTGTGAATGCCACCGAGGTGATTGAATAAGCGTTTTTGCTCCAGAAGGATTTTAATGATATACCCGTTGTCTGTTCGTAGATATTTTGATGCGCGAACGCCGTCATTTTATTCTCCTCAGCAACCTGATTATCGGTGGATAACTGGTCATATCCCCCAATACTCAGTAATGACAAGGTCTGATCTGGAGATAGATCATATACTGCCTTGAACTGGTAATCCCCATATTTGGGGGCAATGGAACTACCCACATCAACTATTTTTATCAGTTGTTCGATATAGCTCTGACGCACTGAAAGCATCCAACTTCCTTTTTCACTCAGCGGACCTTCAAGAACACCACCAATTCCCATCAGACTAAAATCCAACTGCCCTTCAATTCTGTTTCTGCTACCTTCCCGAAAACTCATATTTACTATGGATGACAATTTATCACCATATACAGCAGAGAAACCACCCGGAGAGAAGCTAACATCCCTGAGCAAATCCACATTGATCAGCCCAACGGCCCCACCGGTAGATCCCTGGGAAGGGAAATGGTTAATGTTTGGCACTTCTATATCATCGATGATAAACCCGTTCTCGATTGGGTTTCCGCCTCTCACGATCAGGCTGTTCTTCTGATCATCTACTTTCGCAACTGAAGGCAGGGCAAAGAGGATTCTGCTTATATCACCTGCAGATCCAGGAGCCCGTCTCACCTCTTCGTAGGAATAATTGTGGTTGTTTATTTCGAGGGGGTCTCCGGATTCAAAATAACCGGAGGTTACTACAACATCATTAGTTTGTAGTACCTGAGCTCTTAGTTCATAATATATCTCAGTTTCACGTGTACTGCGAACGATCACTTCAGTTTTAATCTGTTCCTTGTAACCAATATAACTTCCCCTTACGGAATAACTCCCCGAAGGAACATTCGGAATACGGAAATACCCATCCATATCAGATGCTGCACCAATATCGGTACCCAACACCATAATGGATGCCCCGGAAAGCGGGGCTTTTGTTTCCGCATCAACTATTCTGCCTTTTATTGTTCCTCCGCTTGCTGCGCACACTACCGTATATAATGCAAAAAGCAGAGCAATCACGAATATATTTCTTGTACGCATACTTTGTTTCTTTCTCTAGTTATTCAACATAGTGTACCCATCGAAAAGGGCATACCTATCCTGTGGAAACACAATTCCAATTTTAAAAACTACGCTAACTAAGAAGTTTAGAAGATGTGTTTAGCTTTAAATTGCTTCAGGAACATCTCCGAGAGCTTAACCCTGTCTTCTGGTGAAGAAAGATCAATACCGTTAAAACTCTTGTAAAATGCAGGGGATAATCCTAATACAAACAACGTGCTGAAAATTTCCAGTAGCATCAGTTCAACAACCCCCTGTACGTCCTTATCGCCAGAAAGCTTTGCTGCCATCCGGCTAAGGAGACAGTTAAATTCTATAACAAAACGGGAGGTCCCGTTTTTATTGTAGAGCGCTTCATATAAGTGCCATGCAGTGATCTTGGGGTACCTGATCGAGCCTTCCATCATCCAGAATAGAAATTCACGAAGTCCTTTTTCGGGATTTTCAGCAATTTCATCAACGGCAGCACCCATATCTTTGATAAGCTCATCAATGGTTCGGTCAAGCGCCAACTCGATTAACTGATCCTTCGACCCGAAATGGTAGTTTATGGCAGCAACATTTACATCAGCCATTTCAGCGATTCCTCTCACAGTTACATTCTCGATTCCGACCTGCTCTATCAGAGCGATCGTTGCTTCAAGTATCACTGATTTTGGTATGTCTTTTTTGCTCATCTTATAATTCAAACAAAAGTTTCAAACAGATGTTTAAATATACACGAAATGAATTCACTTGTCAAGCAAATTCAAACGCTTGTTTAAATTATTTTGAATGGCTTAAACAATGAATACGATAATCACTGTGTTGCTTGAGACAGTCTATATTATGTGAGTCGGACAAATAGCGGAATGAGAGTTGGAAAAACCTGAGGAGCAAAAGCGTGTGGGGGGTGAAAATCTTTGAAGCAGGAATTCAATTCCTGCAAAGTGGTTTGAATTAAAGAAAAGGGTTCTCGGTATTTAGTTGCTGTTATACATTTCGATTTCATACTACAAAAGTATCTTTAATAGATGAAATGAAAGGGTTCGCAACAAAAATATAAACTACGAACCCTTTTACACATAATCCTGATTCAGTTCACCGAAACCAGCTCAATTATTTTGAGACCACGAGTTTGAGGGTCTTATTCAAACCAGTATTACCGCTGACTGATTGTAACGACAGGGAAGCAAAATATACACCGGATGCCAGGTTGCCAGCATCCCAGATTACTTCGTGGATGCCAGCTGCGTATGTCTGATCAGCAATTAGCTCAATCATCTGTCCTAGTGGATCGAGGATTGTTACCCTAACCTTACTTTCCTGGGGTACTTTGAACGCTATCACGGTTTGGGCATTAAATGGGTTGGGGTAGTTCTGATAGATAGCGTAATCGGTAACGTTGACAACCTCTGCAGAAACTACATCACTGTAAGTGAAAGCCCCGTCATTATCGATCTGTTTGAGCCGGTAATGCAGAAACCCGTTCGCGATTTGGTCGATGAATTCATAATTTTTTGGTGAGTTGCTGTTGCCGTTACCGGGAACGAATCCGATTTTGGTGAATGTATTGCCATCGGAGCTTTTTTCGATGTCGAATCCGAAATTATTGACCTCAGTTGCAGTTCTCCAAAGCAGTTTCACACCATCATCAGAAGTTTGGGCAGAAAACGAAACCAGCTCAACGGGAAGAGGAGTGTCAATTTGAAGTTCGTAAATACCTCGTCCATGAGTAGCTGCCCTCAGAAACCTTGTACCTCCATTACTGAAGAAACTGAAATCGTGCACCGGTACGATGGGCATATTATTCCCAAGTCGTGTCCAATTGGTTCCACCATTGGAGGACCAGTACACGCCTACATCGGAACCCGCATACAGGTGAGCGGTGTTGGCGGGGTCGATAAATAAATCATTTACGGGTACTGCAGGCAGTGCGGTTCCACCGCTGCCGCTTATATCAGACCAGGTTGTACCAAAGTCGGTTGTTTTAATAACCTGCCCCCCGGCGTAGGAAGCCCTGGTTAAATAAAAAGTATTCTCGCTTGCAGGGTCCAAAATAACTCGTTGAATCGGTACTCCACTAAATCCTGCATTAGTGATATTGGTTGTAATCGATGTCCAGCTTCCAATCCCTTCATTCGTTGATATATATACATTAGGCGAAGCTGTATAATAACTCTCCACTGCAACCATTTTTAAAATATTAACTTTGGAGTGCTCAACCGATGTCAACCTATTGGAAGCAGTTACTGTTGAGATTGCACCCCAGTTACTGCCACGGTTAGAGGACCTGTATATTGCACGATTCAATGCCGCATAAATATAGGAAGGTAGAGTAGGGTGTTGCCAGAAGGGGGCAACCCAGGCCGTATTTGTAGAAAGTGAACCAATGGAACTGAATGAACCTCCGCCATCGGTGCTTCGATACATGCTTCCCAATTGTGTGCTCATAAACACATAGTTTGGATCAGAATAATCAACAAAACATTCCATTCCATCGCCGGATGTCTCAAACACCCAACTTGTTGCCCCTTTATCAGCTGTGCTGAAGTTGCCATTATCCTGTGCCCCCCCAAATAAGATGGATGAATTTGTTGGATGTGAAGCCACACGGTAAAACTGGATTGTGTTGATACCAGCATTAACGCTTGTGAATGTTAACCCTGCATCGGTTGATTTATACACCCCGCCATCGCAAGCCAGGTACACAATATTTCCATTCGAAGGCGCAAAGACAATCTTGTGGATATCAACGTGTGCATAACTGTCCCAGGCTGTTAGCCCAGTGCCATAGCCAGATGGGTTTCTGACAAATGAAATAGAAGATCCGTCACTTGTTCTGCTGACCTCTACATTTCCAAACATAACGATATTATTATTGGTGGGATGAACCGCGAGACAGAGATCATACGATCCCTGATCGCTGACAGCCACATTATCGTATGTTCCGGCAATATTTACTCCTGATGATATTTGAGCCCAACTTACACCACCATCTGTTGACTTAAATGCTGCTGTTTGCCGGGTATTGAAATCAGCTGTATTACTGTAAATTATGGAATACATCGTGCCTGGATCGGAAGGAGAAATATCAAACTGCATTCTTCCAATACTTGTCGCTGTCAATCCTGTATTGCTTTGTGTCCAGGTTGCTCCGCCATCGGTTGACCGGTAAAATCCCGATGCTGCTTCCTTATTCCCGCTGGATGCATAAGCAAGGTTACCATTTGTTGGATGGAATGCCACATCAAAACCGTCCTGAACATTAAGTGTTCGTGTCCAGGTTGTTCCACCATCGGTACTTCTCCAAATACCTTCATTTGAGGGATTCGAACTGTTATAATTCCCAGACCCTAATGCTGCAATCACGATTTGAGAATTAGTTGGGCTTACACTGATATCCGAGAACTGGGTCGAAGCGCCAAAACCGTTAGTAATTTGAGTCCAGGTGTCACCAGCGTCCGTCGACTTATATAACCCGTTCCCTTCGTAAGTAACATTATTAAAGAGCCACCTAGCTTCACCTGTTCCTGCAAAAATGATGTTGGTATTGCCTGGATCAATTGCAATTGCACCAAATGTTAACCTGCTAAGACTTGTACTTTTATCAACCCAGGTCGATCCGCCGTCGGTTGTTTTCCAGATACCACCAGCCGCCGCACCCGCATATACTATGTTGGGATTCGTGGGGTGAACAGCTAAACCGCGCACTCTTCCACTCACTGTACCCCAGTATGGGATGAAGCTGCTGGCCATATTAATACCAACAGGCCCGATATTTGTCCAAAGGTCTGAGGTACCTTCCGGGTCGTTGCTTTTTGCCTCACGGATTTTCTGTATCTCCGACTCCACAATCCTATTAACGTGTTCAAAGGGGAATTTCCCTTGAGCGTCGGTTCTTGGGCGGTAGAACCATTCGTATCGTTTGAATGAGTTTTTACTGCGGATTTCTTCAGGGACTGCATCCCAGGCATTAACAAACTGTGCTGCCAGCGGAAGGACGCTGAATAACCATAAAGCAATAACCGAAAGTTTCATCGAGTCTATTCCTGACATAAATTATAAAATTTTTCAGTAATATATCAGTAAAAATTCGTTATTCCAAATGATCATTTTAAATCTCAATCTGGTTCAACTTTGTTATGCCGTATATCACAATAGAACTTCAATACCGCTCTACGTGTTGTTGAAGTATCATTACTTGCCTAAATCGAAAGGAACGATTAGACCCTGAATATACTACTTACCGGAGCGACCGGTTATATTGGAAAACGCTTGCTGCCACAATTATTGGCGGCAGGGCATAGTGTGATTTGCTGTGTAAGGGATAAGAGGCGTTTTTCGGGTTCAGAGTATCTTCATCATCCGGGCGTTACATTGCTGGAAGTTGATTTCCTGAATGCATCGATTCCATCAATGCAGATAAACGATATTGATGCTGCTTACTATCTGATTCATTCCATGAGCA
>JAEXTR010000255.1 GCA_023406915.1 Bacteroidota bacterium | reverse complement strand
GTCAATCACGCGGACGCCTGTCAGTTCAACATCAATTTCCTTTGCGCGGGCACGGATTTTCTCTTCATTACCAAGTGTGATCACTGAAGCGTTTTTCTCTTTCTGAATATACTCTGCGGCGCGGAGGACTCTGTCGTCATGTGATTCGGGAAGAACCAGTGTTCTCTTAACTTTTGCTGCTTTTTCCCGGATTTCATTAATTAAAGCTATATCTGCCATAATGGGGTTCCGTTTCTGATTAAGGATTTTATGTGCCACAAATGTACGAAAAAAAAACGCTTTTCCGGCTGTGATTTCGGGGGGCAGAGGCGCTGATTTTCGCAACCTGGTGCAATTTTCTTATTGATTTTCGGTATAAAAACCGATACATTCAATATCTTATTTTTTTTGTATGATTACCCGAAACCTGAACATACTGCGAGACGATATCCGGCGAAAGTGTATCGAAATCGGCAGGCATCCAGAATCTATTACCCTCGTTGCTGTTTCGAAGACTTATCCCGTTGAAGCAATTAAGGAAGCTGTGGCAGCCGGTCAGAGAGATTTTGGTGAGAACCGGCCTCAAGAGATGAGAGATAAAAGCCTCCTCGTGCAGGAGGATGTACTCTGGCATTTTATAGGCAATCTGCAAAAAAACAAGGTAAAGTATGTGGTACCGGTTGCTGAGCTTATACACTCTGTTGACTCTGAACCGTTACTCTATGAAATAGAGAAAAATGCTGCGAAACTGGGTAAGGTGCAGAATATTCTGCTTGAAGTAAAAACATCGTTCGAGGAATCGAAATCAGGAATCTGTACACACGAAGAATTAAACCGGCTTGCGGCATATTGTGGAGCGTCACACCATGTGCATCTGAAAGGACTCATGACAATGGCGCCATTTGTTGAGGATGAGCAGATTGTCCGGAACAGCTTCAGAACATTATCAGAACACAGGGAGCATTTGATCAGGCATGGATTTGATCTGCCAGTGCTCTCAATGGGGATGTCAGGTGATTATCATATAGCACTTGAGGAGGGTGCAACGCATCTGAGGATCGGAACAGCAATTTTCGGCGCCAGGTAGCGGAACAATAGAATGAGATTTACGCCAAACAACATTAAAAAGCAAGACTTTACACGTGCCTTCAAGGGATTTGATGTTCCGGAAGTAAAAGCGTACCTGGAAAAGATCGCTGACGCTTTTGAGGAACTGACTCAGGAAAATGAAGCACTGAAAAAGGAAGCCGAGAAGACGAAGGAAGAACTGACGAAGTTCAAGAGACTTGAGAATGATCTGCGTGAAGCTCTGGTGAAGGCGCAGGAAAGCTCATCAAAACAGGTGGAGAGTTCAAAGAAGCAGGCACAGCTCCTGATGAAAGAAGCTGAGCTAAGAGTGCAGCAAATCAATGAGCGTGGTAAAGAGCAGGAAAAGGAGATTCATCAGAACATCCGTCTGCTGCTTGAAGAGAGAGAATTAATTATTGCAAAGCTGAAGACGATGCTGAGACTACAGGAAGCCATGCTGCTTGAACCAGGTGAACGACTTGCTGCCTTAAGTGCAATCAGCTCTTCCACAGAATTACCTGAGAAAAATGATATTGATATTCAAGATATTGCCGAAAGACTGATATGAATGACATTATGAAAAAAATTGAAGAAACCGTTGCCTTTATCCGCACCCGCACTGCTGAAACGTATCCTGTGGGAATAATACTGGGCACCGGACTTGGGGCACTGGTCAACGAAATCGAGGTTGTGCACTCCATTGAGTATGGTGATATTCCGCATTTCGTGGTTTCAACCGTTGAATCACATCATGGTAAGCTGATTTTTGGCAGACTGAACGGGAAAAATGTGGTGGTGATGCAAGGTCGCTTTCATTACTATGAAGGGTACACCATGCAGCAGATTACCTATCCAGTCAGAGTAATGAAGTTTCTGGGAGTCGAAACCCTGCTTGTATCCAATGCCTGCGGAGGGATGAACCCTCAATTCAAACGCGGTGATATCATGATCATGACCGATCATATCAATCTGATCGGTGATAATCCTCTTATCGGAAAAAACATCGATGAGCTTGGGCCCAGATTCCCCGATATGAGTGAAGCCTATGCCGCTGAACTGGTTGACCTGGCAGAGTCAATTGCTATTGAGCAGAGGATTAAAGTGCAAAAGGGAGTGTATGTTGCAGTTGCAGGTCCGAATCTTGAGACCAGGGCAGAATACCGTTTCCTGCGCACTATTGGTGCAGATGTGGTGGGAATGTCAACAATACCAGAAAACATCATTGCCAATCATCAGGGCATGAAAGTACTTGGTATGAGCATTGTTACTGATGAGTGTTTCCCGGACTCCCTGAAGCCGGTTGAATTGCATGAAATTCTTGCAGCAGCTGCAATTGCTGAACCAAAGATGACGAAAATTATGAAAGAAGTGGTTGGAAGGTTATGAAGAAAAACGACCTTGCTGAGTCGTTGAATCTCCTCATCCCCGGGGCACTCTTTTTGCTAATAGCATTCTCAAATGGTATCTCTTCTGGTATTATTGAGACTGAGGTAGCAGCATATCCATTGTGGATGATGGTTAGTGCACTTGCGTTTGGTTTTGGCTGGGCGTTTTACCGCTACACCGGGAAGCAGGTTGCCTATAAGTACCTGAAAATAGCAACAGCCGCAGGCACGCTGGCAGGCATTCTGGTAACGATATTGATTATCACGTCGGTGAAAGATTATTCACTGTTTGCTGAAAAGGTATTTGCCTCACTTTTCAGGAACATGTCTCTTTCAGTACTCGCATTCTTAGGGTACTACTTTATGATGTACCGTAACCGGATACCAATTACGGATGCAGATACATCGGTAATCGGCAATGGCAATGAATCTGTGTACGTGCGGAAAGAAGCAGAGTTGCTGATGCGGGAGGCACGTATCCAGGCTTCTGCCATTGTGCAGAAGGCAGAAGAAGAAGCCGAGCGGGCAAGAATCCGCAAGGTACAGTATGAGAGCGAACTAAAGCAGTTTCTGCATACTGAGAAGGTCATCATTGAAAAGCTTGAACAAGAAATAAGATTTTAATTACCATATAAAACAAGATAGATTACAAAAACAATGTTTAAACAGTATACCGATTCGCTTCATTACCCGGCTATAGAAAAAAGCATCCTCGAGTTTTGGAGGGAAAGACAGATTTTTGAAAAAAGCATCACAACCAGGTCTGCCAACAAACCATTTACCTTCTATGAAGGTCCCCCTACTGCGAATGGCAAGCCCGGGATTCATCATGTGATGGCGAGAACAATCAAGGATCTGATCTGCCGGTATAAGACATTGAAGGGTTATCAGGTGCACAGAAAAGCCGGGTGGGATACCCACGGTTTACCGGTGGAAATTGAAGTAGAAAAGCATCTTGGTATCAAGAGCAAGAGTGAAATCCCGTTGTTTGGTGTGGAAAAGTATAATGCAGCCTGCCGGGATTCAGTATTCAGTTATAAGGATCTGTGGGAGCAGATGACCGACCGTATGGGTTATTGGGTCAATCTTAGTGATGCATACATTACCTGTACCAATGAGTACATTGAATCAGTATGGTGGTCACTGAAAGTCCTGTTCGATAAAGGGCTCTTGTATAAAGATTATAAAATCGTCCCCCAGGATCCAAAATCTGAAACCGTGCTTTCATCTCATGAACTGGCTCTTGGGTACCGAATGACGAAAGACCCATCGGTCTACGTACTTTTCAAAATTAAAGAGCGTGATGAATCGATACTTGTCTGGACAACGACTCCGTGGACGCTGATCTCGAACGTAGCCCTGGCAGTTGGTGGTGATATTGATTATGTAAAAGTACTTCACAAAGATAAAAAGATCATCCTTGCCAAAGCACGTCTTCAGGTGCTGGATGGTGAATATGAAGTACTGGAAGAGTTTAAGGGAATCGCTCTGGAGAATACAGAGTATGAACAGTTACTGAACTATGTAGTACCGAACAAACGGGCTTTTTATGTTATCTGTGGTGATTTTGTCAGCACAGAGGATGGTTCAGGTGTTGTCCATATTGCACCTGCGTTTGGTCAGGATGACTATGAAGTTGCCAAGAAGTATGATTTGCCCATGCTGCAACCGGTAACACGCGCTGGTTTATTCACTGAGGAAGTGACGGATTTTGCCGGTAAGTTTGTGAAGGATGCAGATATAGACATCATTGTGAAGCTGAAATACGATGGAAAGCTATACAAGAAAGAGACTATTGAGCACCAGTACCCATTCAGCTGGCGTCATACTGACGTACCAGTAATCTATTATGCCCGGGAATCATGGTTTATCCGTACCACCGAGTACGCTCCTAAAATGGTCGAACTGAATAACACCATTAACTGGTATCCGCCCGAAGTCGGAAGCGGTCGGTTTGGCAACTGGCTGGAAGAGAACAAAGACTGGGCGCTATCCCGTGACCGTTTCTGGGCAACTCCATTGCCGGTATGGGTCAGTGATGACGGTGATATGTTTGCGGTTGGCAGTATCGAAGAATTGAAACAAGGATTTGTTGAGCAGGATGGCAAGCGGATAACCGTTGATGAAGCCGGAGAACTTGATCTTCATAAACCATTTGTTGACCGCATCCTGTTTGAGAAGAACGGGAAAATCTATCGCAGGACCCCTGAACTGATCGATGTATGGT
>JAEXTR010000291.1 GCA_023406915.1 Bacteroidota bacterium | reverse complement strand
G
Source organism: Bacteroidota bacterium (assembly GCA_023406915.1). Taxonomy (GTDB): domain Bacteria; phylum Bacteroidota; class Ignavibacteria; order Ignavibacteriales; family Ignavibacteriaceae; genus JAEXTR01. Next base: position 8,396 of record JAEXTR010000291.1, on the reverse strand, counting down.
ATATAGATACCATGGTGTGAGTTTTTCACGATACAATTGGTGATTAGGATAGGTTTATAAGATCCTATTCCATAAGAACTCTTTGTAGTCAGTGAATCGTCTCTTGTAATTACTGTAATGCCCTCTATTCTGCATGTATCGTGAACCATGAAGGTCTGCCAACCAAATACACAATCTCCTCTGATGATAGTCTCATCTACTCTTTCACCGATTATCGTCAGCCGCTTATCAACTTTTATCGAATCATAGTAGTTCCCAACACCAATCAGCACTGTATCCCCCCTGTTACTTGCATTGATTGCATCCTGGATCTTATGTGCAGCAGTATTCCAACTGATATAGGGTGGGGTATTACTTCCGCTTTTGCTCACATAGTGGATTTGTGCATGGAGGGTGTCAGCTGAAAAGAATAGAAGTGCTGTAATCAGAAACAGGGCGTGGATGTACCACGCCCTGCCCATTGAAGATTGTTTGATATTTTGTGTTATACTTATACTCATTTTCTGTTACCTGAGCAACATCATCTTTGAACTGAATGTCCGCATCTTCCGGTCTTTCTGTGATTTCATAATTATTCGGTACAGATATACTCCGCTTGCTGCTTCTTTTCCGTTCAGATGGTACCCTACCATATCCTTGCAAATCCTGTGTGAGTTATCTCTTTCCATAGTTCAACTTACGAATCCCCAATAAGGAAGTCAAGTGCCGAAAATGTTATGAAGAGCGAGAGTCCCTCCCCTCTCCTACATCAGAGCACTTCAATTCCTGGCATTGAAAAACGGTTCCCCTGTGTGGAAAGAGAAATGCGCTGTTAATCAGCAGCGGATTGATTATCTTTGGAGCGTTATCACTAATCAATAAGAATATGGCTAAAAAAACACAACCAAAAGAACGGCAGATCGGGAAAAGCGCCCCGGCTGAAAAGAAATATCTCGTTCCTCCCCGTTATAAAAATCTGGTCTCCACCGTCATTGTGATGCTGGTATTACTGTTTTTCTTTATCATGAACAACACCCGCACCGAACCTGAAAGCGGACCGTATCCGCCAGACTACAACACAACACCGGCTGCCCAAACCAACACCGGTACAGCAGATACTTTGGGAACCCCCTGAATCTTTTTGCTTGTTGTAGCATCATATCAAAAAGTTTACAAATATTTATGCCCGAAAGGATCTCTATGAAAAGAGTGCTTGTAATGTCCTTTTTCTTCTCGTTTTTATTGATGAATACCGTGACGCTTTCATCATGCACCGATGAAAAACCGCGTAATGAAAATAATCAGGATATTGAAAATAATGTGATGACTTCTGATGAAGGTCCAATCACCGATGGTGATGTAAAGAACTTCACCCTCAAGAGTACAGATGGAAAAGATGTTTCCCTTGCTGATTACCGTGGTAAAGTGGTCCTCGTAGATTTCTGGGCAACCTGGTGTCCCCCATGCCGTAAGGGAATCCCGGATCTGGTCGAACTGCAGAAACAGTACGGTGATAAGTTTGTCGTGATTGGTATTACACTTGACCGTGAAAAGACCCTGAAGGATGTAGTGCCTTTTGTGGAAAGCTACAAGATCAATTATCCTGTCGTTTATGGTACCGATGAAGTTGTTAACCATTTCGGCGGAGTTGAAGCAATCCCAACTGCATTTATGCTGGATCAGAACGGAAAGGTTGTGAGCAAGCATGTTGGCCTGCAACCCAAATCAGTTATTGAAGAAGAGATTAAAGCTCTTATCAACTGATTAACCCTCTTTCAAAGAAACTGCCTTAAGACTCTCCTCAACAGGAAATGTGTTAAGGCAGTTTTTTTATGTATTTCCCCGATATTGCTAGTCCCGAACCCTAAACTTCCCCTGCCCCGAGAAGTGTTTTCAATTCTTCCGGTGTGATAGCTGGCGCCTGACACGAATAATCACTGCAAACATACGCTGCAGGGTTGCCATCAACCTCCTTATACACACTCAGATGTGGCAATAACTTCACCAATGGATCATCCTTATCAGGCTGAATCAGGAACACCTGTGCATGAGGCAGGTAGATGCTTTTTGCCGTGCTGTACAGTGCCGTGGTGGCAGGCTTCTCCAGATCACCGGCGATAACGATCTGTGAGGATGGGGTCAGTTGCTGATCAACGGCACACAGGAAAAATGTGTAGGCAGATGGTGCTGCAAGTACCTTTGGATAAAAATGCCGGATCGCTTTCTCAGCAATCTCTGAGTAGGTGGTATTATAGAAAATATTCCCGAGCCTTTGCAATACCAGTATTGCCACTGAATTGCCGGATGGAATTGCACCGTCATAGACATCTTTCTGGCGGGAGAGGAGTGCCTCTCCATCAGCCGGAGTAAAATAGAATCCGCCCCCATCAGGATCAGCAAAATCACTGATGAGGATATCCCCCCAACGGCGTGCCTTCTCAAGATACTTACTGTCAAGTGTGGCAGAAAAGAGCTCAAGTGCCCCCCATGCCATGAAAGCATAATCTTCAAGGAATCCCCCGACAGCTGCCTCCTCATCCCGGTACCGGTGCAACAGTTTTCCGGTATCCGTTTCCATTTTCTCCATCAGAAATGCAAAAGCTTTTTCTACGGGCTTCAGAATTTCACGGTCATTGAACACCGCCGCTGCACGGGCAAGTGCCGCTATCATCAACCCATTCCAGTCAGTCAGGATTTTATCATCTAGATGCGGTCGGATTCTTTTGCTTCTCTCTTCGCGTAGTTCATCGGCGAATGCCTGAATAGTGATCCGAATCTCCTCCACCGGGCGCTGAATTGCTTCAGCAAGGTCTTCGAATGACCCAATCATGTGCAGGATGTTCTCACCAGTCTTACCCCCCTTGAAGGGATCAAAGAAATTACCTTCACCCTGAATATTGAAAATCCTGATCAGCGCATCTGCCTTGTCACTGAATTTCTCCCGTATCTCTGATTCAGTCCACAGATAAAACTTACCTTCCTCTCCTTCGCTGTCAGCATCCTCTGCCGAGTAAAATCCTCCCTGATAATGACTCAGATCGCGCAGCACATACTCGATGATTTCGTACGCAGTCTGCTTGTGGGAAAGTTTTCCCGTTACGGCAAACAATTCTGTATAGGCATACAGAAGGGTTGCCTGATCATACAACATCTTTTCAAAATGCGGTAACAGCCATTGCTTATCGGTGGAATAACGGTGGAATCCAAAACCCGCCTGATCAAAGATGCCGCCGGTTCTCATGGCGTTCAGCGATTGTTCAGTCATTTCCAGCGCAGGTTTTTCTTTGGTACGGAGATAATACCTGAGCAGGAAATAGTAGTTATGTGGAGTTGGAAACTTTGGTGCAGTGCCAAATCCACCATGTGCAGCATCAAACCGTTCTTTCAGCTGCTGATAACCGGTATGCAGAATATCCGGTGTAATAGGGTCTTTATGCGTCTCTGATTTGACTGACTCCTTGCGCACCCACTCTGCAATATCATGCGCAGACTTTTCAATCTCCTGTCGGGAATCTTTCCACAGTTCTGCTATTCTGGGGATCAGTTCCATCATGCCGGGACGGTTATGCTTGCTCTCCCGCGGGAAATATGTCCCGGCAAAGAAGGGGAGTTTCTCCGGTGTCATGACGATGGTAAGCGGCCACCCGCCTCCGCCAGTCATTCCCTGGCAAACTGCCATATACACACTGTCAATATCAGGCCGTTCTTCCCGGTCAACCTTGATACACACAAAGGTATCATTCATCAGTGCCGCTACTTCTTTCTCCTCGAATGATTCTTCTTCCATCACATGACACCAGTGGCAGGTTGAATAACCGATCGAAAGAAAGACAGGCCTATCTTCAGTACGCGCTTTTTCAAATGCCTCTTCACCCCATGGATACCAATCCACAGGATTGTAGGCATGCTGGAGAAGATAGGGACTTTTTTCTGTAATAAGTTTATTCGGATTACTGGTATTCATACTGTCCTTGGTTTACATGATAGGAAAAGAAGAAAGGCTGTCGTAACCACTGCGGGGTCATTCCGGAGGGACGGAAATACAGTGATTAAGAACAGCCTTTCAGAATGGTTTATTTCTTTTTGGGTCTTGCCATGTGTGTGCAATGCCCGAAGAATACTTCTGCTGCCTCCATCACCGTTTCCGAAAGAGTCGGGTGGGGATGGATGGTCAGTTTCAGATCGGTGACATTGGCACCCATTTCGATCGCAAGCACACCTTCAGCAATCAGTTCTCCGGCACCGGGTCCGCAGATTGCTACGCCAAGTATCCTCTGATCCTTAGGGTCGATCACCAGTTTTGTAAGACCATCACTCCGGTCAAGAGTGGTAGCCCTGCCTGATGCTGCCCACGGAAACTTTGCAACTTCAACCGTGATACCTTTCTGCTGGGCTTCTGACTCGGTAAGTCCTGCCCAGGCAATTTCGGGATCAGTGAAGACAACAGCAGGAATAGCTGCCGGTTCAAACACTGCCTTGTGCCCTGCGATGACTTCCACAGCAACACGCGCCTCGTGCGATGCCTTGTGCGCAAGCATAGGATCACCGGCAATATCGCCGATTGCAAAGATGGCACTGTCATCGGTGCGGAGTTGTCTGTCAACAGCAATGAAGCCGCGCTGCGTGACCTGAACTTTTGTTTGTTCAAGTCCCAGTCCCTGGGTCACGGGTTTGCGTCCAATGGACATCAGAACATAGTCGTAGGTTTCTTCAATCAGTGATCCGTCAGACAGTCTCATGGACACAGTCAGTCCGTCCTTCACTTCCTTGATGCCTTCAACTTTTGCCTTGAGCATTATCTTCTCGAAACTTGCCTGAAGGCGTTTTGCAAGATGCTGTACAAGGTCACGGTCTGCCCCTGGGAGCAGTCCGTCGGTCATTTCAACTACTGAAACCTTTGAACCAAGTGCCTGATACACTGATCCCAGTTCAAGACCGATGTAGCCGCCACCGATAACTAAAAGACGCTTTGGGATTGCAGGCAGATCAAGGGCTGAGGTTGAGTTCAGCAATCGGGGGGAATCAACACTGAGCGATGGAATCGTTGCGATCACCGATCCTGTTGCAATGATAGCGTTCCTGAAGGTTAACTGCTCGGTGCTTCCGTCGGCTTTATCGATATGCAGGGTAGTGGAAGAGGTAAACCTCGCCCTTCCCTGAATAAAGGAAATCTTCCGCTGCTTTGTCAGCACGCCAAGTCCGCCGGTCAGTTTGCCGACCACCTTATTCTTAAAATCACGAAGCTTATTCAGGTCAATCTTCGGTTCACCGAATTCGATGCCCCAGTGACTTGCCTCTTTCGCTTCGGTAATCAGTTTGGCAATATGCAGTAAAGCTTTTGAAGGGATACAACCCCGGTACAGACACACGCCACCGGGATTCTTATCAAGATCAATAAGGGTTACTTCCATGCCCAGGCCTGCTGCATAAAACGCTGCTGCATACCCGCCGGGACCCGCACCAATAACCACGAGTTGAGTCTGAATCATCTTATCCCTCCACAATCAGTTTAATGGGATTTTCAAGCGCCTCTATGATCCAGCGCAGGAAACGGATGGCATCAGCACCGTCAATGATCCTGTGATCATAGGAGAGTGACAGAGGCAGCATCAGACGGGGCACAAAGTTACCATTCTTATAAACCGGTTCCATTGCGCCACGGGAAACACCAAGGATTGCCACCTCGGGTGAATTGACAATCGGGGTAAAATAGGTTCCGCCGATCCCACCAAGGTTTGAGATGGTGATTGAGCCTCCCTGCAGGTCATCGAGCCCGATCTTCTTATTGCGGGCCTTCTCTGATAGCGTGTTGATGTCCTGCGAGATCGTGATCAGATTCTTCTTATCCGTACCCTTGATAACAGGCACAATCAGGCCAAAATCTGTATCAACGGCAATACCGACATTGTAGTAGCTCTTATAGATCAGCTCTTTCTTTTCCATATCAACCGAAGCGTTGAACTGAGGGAAAACCTTCATCGCTGAAGTAATGACCTTTACGAGGATAGAGGTCATGGTCAGTTTTCCGCCGGCAGCCTGTACCACAGGTGCAAACTTCTTTCTCATTTCTTCTAAATCGGTGATGTCAGCTTTGTCAAACTGCGTTACATGCGGTATGGTAGCCCAAGCATAACTGAGATGTTCGGCAGCCTTGGTGCGTAAGGTCGACATCGGCTCCTTACGGATTTCACCAAACTTTGAGAAGTCAGGCAATGGCTGCTGCTTTACACCAACGGTTGCCGCTGCCGGGAGCTGTGCCCTTCCTTCATTCAGGCTCTTCACATACGCCTTCACATCGTCAAGCGATATTCTTCCACCCGGACCCGATCCGGGAACCAGGGCGATATCAACACCAAGCTCACGGGCAAGTCTGCGTACAGAGGGGGCAGCAGGGGCTGCATTCTGCAGGATTGGAACCTGTGTGTTTGCAAGTACCTGTGCAGGCAGCCTGATTGCAGCTTCCTCGCCGGATATTGCGGGACGGATAACCGTTTCACTCTTTTTCTCAGCAGAAGGTGTAACCCTTGCCGGCTCACTTACCGAAACCTGAGATACTGGTTGGGGGGCGACAGGTGCTGCTGTTGCACCCGTAGTTTTAATCTTCAGAACGGGTGCGCCAACGGTGGCTTTCCCGCCTTCAGTTACAAACAATTCAACGATGGTACCCGCGAAAGCAGAGGGGACTTCAATCGTCGCTTTGTCAGTTTCAATCTCAAGCAGATTCTGATCTTCCTGAATAACATCGCCAACCTTTACCAGCAGCTTCACTACTGTTGCACTGGCAATATTTTCGCCCAGTTCGGGCATGATGAAATCCACGATTTCAGATGCTGCGGATGTCTGTGGTGCCGGTGTGGGTGTTGCAGGTACTTCCGCTTTCACGGTTTCCTGTGCAGCGGGAACTGCAACTGGTACTGGTGCCGGTGTTTCTGTCGGGGCAGATGATTCTTCCGCAACGGTAAACACCACTGAACCAACCTTCATCTTTTCGCCTTCCTTTGCAAATACTTCCAGGACTTTGCCTGATACAGAGGAGGGGACTTCAATAGTTGCTTTATCTGTTTCAATTTCCAGAACCGGTTCATCTTCTGCCACCATATCGCCTGGTTTTACCATCAGCTTTACAACAAGGGCAGACTCGATATTTTCACCGAGTTCCTGTAGTCTAAATTCTTTCATTCGTAAACCTTTACTCTTCAAACTTCAATTAGGCAATAAACGGATTTAATTTATCGGGGTTGATTTCCAGTTCTTTCACTGCTTTTGCCACCTCGCTCATCTTGATCTTGCCGTCTTTGGCAAGGGCATACAGGGTTGCGAGGATAACATAACGGTGATCAACCTCAAAGAAGTCGCGGAGTTCAGCGCGTGAGCTGCTGCGACCAAAACCGTCGGTTCCGAGTGAATAGAGATGCTTCGGCAGCCACTTGGCGATTGAATCCGGCAGGGTTCTGACATTGTCAGAAGCGGCTACAAAAATACCATCGTTGTTTGCAAAGCACTCAGAGATATAAGGTGTGGCTGGCTTTTTGTCGGGGTTCAGCAGGTTTTTCCGCTCAACCTCCATGGCGTCGCGCCTCAGTTCTTTATAACTGGTTACGCTCCATACATCTGCAGCAATCTTATATTTGTCCTCAAGGATGTGTGCAGCTTTCAGCACTTCATTCAGAATCGTTCCGCTGCCCAGGAGGTTTGCCTTCAGTTCTGTCTTCTTCTTTGTGGAAGGACGGAGCTTATACATACCCTTCAGGATACCTTCCTTTGCTCCTTTTGGCATGTGTGGCATGGGGTAGTTTTCATTCATCACGGTGATATAGTAGAAAACATCTTCCTGCTCTTCATACATGCGGCGGATACCGTCACGGATAATTACGGCTAATTCATAAGCATAGGTTGGGTCGTAAGTTACCAGATTCGGAACCGGATATGCCAGCAGGTGACTGTGTCCATCCTGATGCTGCAAGCCCTCACCGTTCAGGGTAGTTCTGCCGGCGGTACCGCCCAGCATAAAGCCCTTGGTGCGCTGATCCGCTGCCGCCCATACCAGATCGCCGATGCGCTGGAATCCAAACATGGAGTAGTAAATGAAGAAGGGGATCATATTGATGCCGTGGTTTGCATACGCAGTGCCGGCTGCAATAAATGAAGCCATACTTCCGGCTTCGGTGATGCCTTCCTCAAGTATCTGACCGTCTTTTGCTTCCTTGTAATACAAAAGGCTCTGCTTGTCAACTGGCTCATACAACTGACCTGAGTGAGCATAGATACCAATCTGGCGGAAGAGGGCTTCCATACCAAAGGTTCTGGCTTCGTCAGGTACAATCGGAACAATTAACTTGCCAATTTCAGGATCACGCAGCAACTTGGTCAGGATTCTGACGAAAACCATGGTGGTTGAAACTTCACGGTCTTCTGTG
>JAEXTR010000189.1 GCA_023406915.1 Bacteroidota bacterium | reverse complement strand
CTCAATTTCAAAACCGTAGTTTTGTACTTCTGTAGCGGTTGTCCAGATGAGATGTACTTCATTTCCCAGTGATTGTGCCTCAAACAGAGTCAGTTCAACTGGTAGTGGAGCATCCGAAAGAGCCCATTGAGATGTTTCACCTGTTTTCTCCACACCAAACCAGGTGTCATTAGCGGTTCCATCAAAAACTGGAGTAGTGCGATTATCGGGTGAGATGCCACCAAATCCGTACTGAAGCGTCATGGTAGTAGTTGTATTGCTTATGATCGTGTTTGTTTCGTCAATTCCAGCCCCTGAAACAGTTTTGAGCGTGTGACCTGCCCAGTAGTTCACCTCCCATGTTTTGTCACCGTCGGCAATAATTTTTCCAGGAAAATTTGAACCAGTTGAGTGTACATCCACTAGTGCCGAGTAGAAAATGCCATCCGCATTCTGTGGACCAGAATCATCAATAATAGTACCGGTACCCGAATTGAAATTCCAGTAGCTCTTTATATAATCAGATTGTACAGTGGTGGGTGAGGTCATTTGTGTCAGTACCTCAGCTGCGGTCAGAGCCTTGTTCCAAATTCTGACATCATCCATGTAGCCAACAAAAAAACCATAACCCCAGGGAAGTCTTCCCATATTCAGTCGGTGGGTTAGGTCATTCGCTCTGATGTTACCGGAAAAATTTGTCGAACCTTTTTCGATTCCATCAACATAAAGCTTTAACTGACTTCCATTATACACACCTGTTAAATAGTACCAGGTACCACTAACCGGAATCATTGCAAAATCAACGAGTCCGGTTGCATTCGATGTGTTCTGAATTAAGAACTCAATTTTGTTTCCTACCTTGGAATTGCGAAACCAGAACTGACCATTATCGCTCCCAATGGCTGTCGAGTTATGGCTGCCGTACCCAATGTATGTTGAATACTGACCTTCATTTTCATGTGATGTCGGAGTCACTGAAAAATTCTTTGGATCAGTTGTCCATTTCACCCAAAGAGCAACTGTCAGTTCATTGGTGAAACCGTAATTGGGTGAGCCGCAGTAAACGAAATCACCGTGAGACATATAATTCAGGTTCTGAAAATTGATTGCATAATTTGTTTGCGCAGGTGTACGGGGTACAAGGGCAATAAAGAAGAAAGAGACGATAAGAAGTAACACACGATTCATAATAACATCCATATTTTTATCGATAAAAAATCCATTTATAAATGAATTCTCTTCATAAGAATTCAAAGAACTAAACCTAAAATACTGTTTTTTGATCATTTTCGAAGATTTTTAAATGTGGGTGTGCGCTGTATCACATGGTGTTTTTTTAATAAAATTCATAAAAAAACTGAAAAAAGCTATCAGATCATGGGCAATTTCAGGGTGAAGGATGACCCTTTACCAGGTGTGCTGCTCACTTCAACAGTGCCTCCGTGGGCCTCCATTATCTTTTTTACAATAAAAAGACCAAGACCCGTTGACGGTTCACCAGCCGTAGATTTTGTAGCAGTCCGGTTAAAGGGTTGAAAGAGTTTCGGGAGTTCTTCAGGTTTGATTCCCTGACCCTGATCTGTTACTTGCAGAATCAGATTTTTTTCATCAGAATTCACCCTCACCTGAACATGAGTTCCCGGGTGTGAAAACTTCACTGCATTGGAGATGAGGTTATTCAGTACCTGAGTGATCTTTCCGCTATCACCAGTATAGAGACATTTGGGATTTTCGGAGTGGAATGATACCTCAATGGATTTTTTCATGGCAAATACAGAATTATACTCAACTGCTTGTTTCAATAAATCAATCAAGTCAAACTCTTCACTATGGAGTACGATTTTCCCCTCTTCAATTGCACTCACATCGAGAAGGTCAGATACCAGTTTGAGCATATCTGAACTTAGGCTTTGTATAATAGTGAGGTACTTTACATGCTCTTCAGAGTAGTCCGTTGACTCCTCGATCAGTATATCTGCAAAGTTTATGATCTGACCCAATGGGCTTCTTAGATCGTGTGCAGCGATACCCAGAAACCGACTTTTTTGTTGACTCAATTCATCCAGTTCAAGATTTTTCTTTGATAACTGTCTCTGCATCCCGACAAGCTCATTATTCAATAGTGACATCTCATTCAGCAGATCAGAATCAGAAGATCCAAGTTTCACCTTCGACCGGAGTTCCTTTTCCAGAGCTCGTATTTGGTTCACCTGCTCACTGTTTAAAAGCATCAGGTTCGCCATGAATCGGGCAAAATCAATTTTTGAGTAGGAGCCAAAGATCAGTATCTGATCCCCAAGTAACGCTCCACCGAAGTAAAGTGGTTCATGGGTAAAATCTGTTTTCAGCAGGAGTTCCCACCCGAACGATGCACTATTCTTCCCTATATCGATAAGAAAGTCCAATCCCTTCCTGATACTGCCAACCAGCAAAATCTCTGCGAACAGATGGTTCTTCAGCTTGTTGATGTCCGGGTGGATGTGGTTATAGCAGACCTCCCTTATCACACCCTCAAGGTCACATTTCAATAACAATCCATCATTTGTATAAACCATGACTGTTCCTCAGTATCGTTAGTTAGTAAGTTCTTCGGCAAGCAGTAGCGCCTTTGCGGCATCACCCGCACTGCCGTCTGCGCCAACCTTCTCCCAAAGTTTGTCCGAGATTGTAAACGGATATCCGCCTACAATGATTTTTGTCTTCTTTCCCGGGTCTCTTTCTCTCAGGTTAGCAATTAGCATTTTCAGGTTATCTATATTAAATGTCATGGTAACCGATAAAGCAATAATATCAGGCCTATGGCGGGCAAATTCCTCTAGCAGGCTCTCTTTTGGAGTATTGGCACCGAAGTAGTAGGAGTCCCATCCCTCAAGTTCAAAAAGGTCGGCAACCATTCTTGCTCCAATCTCGTGGAGTTCACCCGCGGTACATGCAACCAATACTTTTTTACCTCTGTGCTTCCCTGAAAAAAGGTAAGGGTACATGTGTGACATAATTGTCTGGGTAGCAGCGGTGATATAATGTTCCTGTGCAATAGTGATTGCATGAGTCTGCCATAAACGGCCTGTTTCCAGCTGAGTTACCTGAAATACATTTAGGTATATATCCCTGATAGTTGTACCTGCTTTTAATGTATCAAGAATCAGCGTCAGAGCATCCTGTTTGTTACCTTGCAGGAGGTAGTCAAGGTACATTCTCGCAATGTCACCCAGAGGGTTATCAGCTTTGATACAGGAGGCAGGAATCTCAGATTGCTTTTTATAAAATTCGAGCCCTTCATCGATAAATCTGGCGGCAGTCATACCAAAGTGGTCGGGAAGGAGGGTTATCAAAGAATCACGCAACAACAGGAGGTTCGTGATCACCTGATGATCTGTTACCGGCAGCCCTGCGAAAAACACTTTTGCCCATCCAAGGTATTCATTAAACAGAACAGGCTCATTGGCGGCTACAGCTTCTGCAAGGTAATTGAGATGGAAGCGAGTATCCTCGATATAGTATCTGATTTCACGTTTACCATATTTTTCCCTTAAGATTGGATCGGCTGAAAAGTGCTTCTCCAGCAGCTTCCCCGGCAGAGTATCACTCAGCGCCCGAATCGCTTCGGCGGTTTCCTGGTATCGTTGCATGAGCACGCAGCCTTATGTTTATTCTGATTGGATAACTGATGTGTCAAAATATCAAAATTAAGATCAAATTCAAGTGTTTTGGTATAAATCTGGCTTAGTTGGTAGAAAACTTGAATTGAAAAGAACCATTTTTCCTATCAAGCCGGGACTTATAAGCTCCTGATCTACTCATCTTTACGTACAGTATAATCGTAAATTATAATTTCTCACTCTTCAAGAACCTGTGCTATCCTTCTGAATACATCACCAACCACATCCCCTTGCGGGTAAGTATTGACGAAGACGACGATTGTACGGTTTTTTACCGTATTATGCATCATAATTGAGGTATAGCCATCAAGCGCACCGTTGTGCCCCCAGTAACCATTACCATAGGTAAAAATGCCATATCCGTATTTCACGCCTTCATGTACCACTGTGGCATCATTGGTTCTCTTGAATTGCAGCGAATCTGAAATCATTCCTCCTCTGATCAGGAGTTCAACATACTTCTTTACATCATAGATATTCGAAATAATTGCACCTGCAGCCCAACCCCATGAGAGATCGGCATTTTCAGAAACATCGGTATGAGCACCGGTGGAGTCTGTCCGCCAACCGTGGATGTAGATTCCAGGAAACCTATGATCTGACGGGAATGTGGTGTTCTTCAATCCCTGTGGTATCATTATCCGATCCTTCAGTGCATCGCTAAGGGGTTTACGTGTCTCAATTTCAATAATGCGCCCCAGCATGACGGTATTGGTGTTTGAGTAAGAATAACCACTCCCGGGATCGAACAGATAAGGTTTTCCCGCTGCTAACTCAATTAACTCCTCAGGATTCCATTTTCGTAAAGGGTTCGTTTCGTATGCCTCCCAGAACTCATCGAGATTAGTATAGTTGAATATCCCGCTGCTCATCGTACACAGGTGGTGCAGGGTGTCCTCGTTTGATCTGGGAAACTGAGGATAGTATTTGGAGAGTTTAT
>JAEXTR010000127.1 GCA_023406915.1 Bacteroidota bacterium | reverse complement strand
TATAGCGGCAACCCCGATCCCGTTATCCGTAGTCGCAGCGGCGCAGCCTGCTACATGGGTTCCATGATCAGGCTGATCCTCCATCGGGTTATTGTCAGGAGTTCCGTTTAGACCACCAAAATCCCAGCCTACATAATCATCAACATACCCATTCTGATCATCATCGATCCCATTATATGGATCTTCCAGAAGATTGTACTTCATGTTCACATCCAAATCGGGATGATCCCAGTCAACACCGGTATCAACAATACCTATCACAATGGAGGTATCACCCTTGGTGATGTCCCATGCCTGCTGAGCCTGAATTTTCTGTAATGCCCATTGCTCGTTCAGCCTTGGGTCGTTCGGTACATAGGATGGAAGATACACAAAGCGGGGCTCTGCCCACAGTACCCCGCGGACCTTGCTGACTTTTGAAGCAGCAAAACGTGGATCAACCGGAGAAGAGAAAAACACACTGACTATGGATTGCATATCCGGGGCATCTGTTGGTTGCGAAGTAAAAATCTGCCTGACGCCTGTAACAGAAAGGTTCTTAAGTTGCTCAGTCAGTTCCTGGCTGAGATAGGCATTACCTGCCGCATCAACCCGTGGTACCTGTTTCAGCCTTACAATTATTTCTCCTGAGAGATACTGCTCATTGCCTGCATTGATAACAACCTGCTGCTGTGCAGAAACAGGCAACACAGTCAGTATCAGGCAAAGAAGAAAAACACTTTTTTTCACGGGCGTACAATCCATTAATGAATAATAAAGTAATATGGGGAATTCATTTCTTAATAGCAAGAAACCAACGGCTGACCTATCGGTAGAACGAAACCGTGTAATCCTTAAATTCCTTGTGCTCATAGTTAAATTTTGCAGAGAAGACCCCTTCCTGATCCAGCCAGGGGATAAATATTCGGTCCCCATCCCACAGGGGTATAGAGAGTAGTTCATCATCCGGAATCCATCGCAACTCTCCCTCAGGGGAATCGATCAGCTCTCCTGTATATTTCTCAATAATAAACAAAAACACATACCAGTCATCCACACCATCAAACATCGGAAACGTAATAAAACCCTTCATGACCGGATCAATTGATGTAAGTCCTGACTCTTCGCGTACCTCCCTGATACAACACTCCTCAGGGGTTTCCCCTGGTTCAAACTTACCCCCAAGTCCATTCCACTTCCCCTTGTGGAAATCCTTCAGCTTTTTGTTTCTGAATAACATAAGGGTTTTACCGGCTTTCCGGTCTTTTACGTAGCAAAGCGTGGCAAGTTTCATGAAAGTATCCAAAGTGACGAAATTGTTATACTGAAAATAAAAGATTTCTTACATTGCACGAAAGTAGTTAATTAATTTTAACATCGAAATTGAAAGCATCACAACACTATGAATCCCCTCATTTATGAGATCAATACCCGCGTATGGATCCGGCAGTTTGATACCCCTTCAGAAAGGGCAACACTGGATGACGTACCTGAACAGGTGTGGATTGACCTGAAGAAGAACGGCTTTGACGCTGTATGGCTGATGGGTGTATGGAAAACATCAAAAGACCTGATTGAAAAATGCTGTTTTGAGTCGGGACTTGTTCAGTCATATGACAAAGCACTGGGAGACTGGAAAAAAGAAGACGTTATCGGCTCCCCTTATTCTATTGAGGCGTACCGCGTTAGCCCCGACCTGGGCACAACAGCTGAACTCCGTTGGCTGAAAGGTATCATGAACCAGCATGGACTAAGCCTCATTCTTGATTTTATCCCCAACCACTTTGGGGCTTCTACCCCCTTGCTAAAAGAGATGCCCGAAGCATTTTTACAGGTAAGTCGCGAAACATTCGAATCAGACCCCTACTCTTTTTTCGAATCACCCTTCCAGTCTGGTGTTTACTTCGCTCATGGTAGAGACCCTTTTTTCGCAGCCTGGACTGACACGGTACAGATTAATTACTTCTCTCCTCTTGCCCGGGAACTGATGCTTCAGCAAATGATGCTCATATCAGACTGGTGTGATGGTATTCGCTGCGATATGGCAATGCTGACATTGAATAATGTGTTCCACAATACCTGGGCAAGCGCAATAGATACTGAACAGTATCCCAAACCCGAACAGGAGTTCTGGAAAACTGCTATTCAATCGGTGAAGAATGAATATCCCGAATTTCTGTTTATCGCAGAAGCGTATTGGAATCTTGAATGGAGTATGCAGCAACTCGGCTTCGACTACACCTACGATAAGAAATTGTATGACCGACTGAGATATAATCATGCAAACTACATCCGTGATCACCTGAATGCTGATGCTGAGTACCGGAGAAAACTTGTGCGCTTTATCGAAAACCATGATGAAGAGCGCGCTGTCACAGTATTTGGACAGGAAAAGGCATTTGCAGCTGTAACACTGATTGGCACTATTGAAGGCATGCGAATGTTTCAGGATGGGCAATGCCAGGGTAGACGCATTAAACTGCCAGTGCAGTTGGGAAGAGAACCGAAAGAGAATGCAAACCCTTATATTAAGGAACAATACAGTAAGCTCTTCTCAATTATAAAGGCGGATATCTTTAAGTTCGGTGAATGGACTTTGCTGGATACTCACCCGGTAGGTGAAAAAGAAAGCAGCCACAACGACATTATTGTATATGTATGGACGTACGGGTACGATACGGAACATCGCCTAGTAGCTGTAAATTATTCTGATGGTACTGCACAATGCAGAGTCAAATATGAATATGAAGGTAGTGCCATAAATGAGATTACCTTGACTGATTTGCTGACAGGCGCTGAATACACAAGAACGGTAATGGAACTGCAGGATCCGGGATTATTTATTTCTCTGGGACCATATCAGAGCCATATCTTTAAGTTCTGACCTGTTCTGTTACAATCGCTTGTAGGTGATGTAATCACCCACTGCGACGCCGTGCGTATCAGTAAAACCTGCTACCACCTCGAGCACATACTGCGATGGTTCTGTCGAAGGATACGAAGTGTCAGAATTAATCTGCGTACTCTTATGGATGGTTACAATTTTGCCATCTTTGTTAATAAAGAGGATATCCAGTGATATCCTGGTATTGCGCATCCAGAATGACTGACGGTCTTCGTATGGGAAAATGAAATACATGCCGGTATTTGGGTCCATCTGGGTTCTGAACATCAGACCAACCTCACGCTCCAGGTTATCATCACTGATTTCAATATCAATCTCCTTATAGGGAGCATTCTTATCGGCGGTACGGTGAAAACTCAGTACGCCTTCCTTCTGATAGGTGTAAAGGTCTTGTTTCATATCAGGTCTCGCGGGTACCGGGTTTGGTGGATCAGGGGATTGTGAAAGGAAATAATAAAGTACAATACCGGCAATAGCGAACGCCCCTGCGAGAAATGGAAGATATGAGGGCGTTTTTTTGCCAGGCTGCTTTTTCTGATTGCTCATATGGAATTGTTACACTTTCAGGAATTTAAATCGCAATGAATGTAAATATAAAAGAATTAAAAGAAATTATCCTGACCGATAAGCAGCTCAGGATGATCGAAAGTGGTTGGGGTGCAGAGGCACTTACAGGTTCAACAGTTTCCGTTATGCGTTATCAGTCAGGCCCCCACCTGGTGAAGGCATATCTCGCTGAACCATTACGGTATGAATCTGCACGATATCCTGTAATACTGTGGAACCGTGGGGGTATAGGCAAACGAGGCGCTATTGACGAATTCCAGGCAAGAGGAATGTTTGGACTGATGGCATCATGGGGCTACTGTGTGTTGGCAACCCAGTATCGTGGTAGCGGAGATGATAATAGCATTGATGAATTTGGAGGAAGCGACCTTGATGACGTAACTAACCTTACCGAAGTTGCATCGCAAATAGCAATAGCAGATACTTCACGAATGGGTATTGAAGGATGGAGCCGTGGGGGTATGATGACTTTTCTAACTTTACGGAAACAACGTAATTTCAAATGTGCCGTCATTATCAGCGGCATCAGTGATGTCAGTGACACCTACCGCAACAGTAATACAGTCAGAGAACTGATTCAGGATCAGTTTCCCGGAGCCGAACCCGAGAAGGAAATGCGAAACAGATCTGCCATTCATTTCTCCGATCAGCTTCCATCTGAAACTGCATACTTACTGATTCATGGTGGAGCTGATGAGGTTGTATCACCTTTACAAACCATCAGACTTGCTGAACGTTTTACAGGACTGGGATTTAAATACCGAATGCATATTTTTGAAGGAGGTGATCATCTGTTGAAAGATTATCGGAGGGAGACTGATGCCGCAAGAAAAGAGTGGTATGGGAAATTTCTTCTATAAGTGATATTTTATAGTGCCGGATCAACGGAATTATGTATATTAAAACATCTTAAAAGAATCGGAACGAATCGTGGATTTTAACGAACGCAAGCAAACGATCATCGCACGGCTGAAAGGTATCAAAAACCTTCCTGCTATGCCCAAGGTGATACACGAAGTTACAGAGCTTATTCAGAAGGAAACAACTGACACCGTTACTCTTGCAAGGGTACTGGGTAAAGATCAGGCATTGACTGCAAGAATACTTTCTGTCGCAAACTCCCCTCTGTATGGTTTGCAACGTAAAGTATCTTCTATTGAGTTTGCTATTCTTGTTCTGGGACTTGATGAGATATACAGACTTGTAATGGCGCTTTCGATTGCATCTGCCTTTGGAAAAGTTGCCGTTCCTGGCTTTGACTATGATGAGTATTGGAAGCACTCTCTGATTGTTGGGACAGGTTCAAAAGATATAGCCCGCAGACTCGGGTTCGTTGAAATTGCTACTGATGCATTCGTAGCAGGTATGCTGCACGATCTAGGTACGCAACTGATTGCCAGCTATTACCGGAATGAGTACAATCAGATCGCTGCCAGAATCGCAGATCAAAGCTTTGTACCAATTGTCACTGAACAGGAAGTTATGCAAGCTGACCATCAGGAAGTAGGAAGTTGTCTTGCTGAAATCTGGAACCTCCCTGCTGAGTTGTGTGACGCTATTTTGTTCCACCATCACCCCTCTGAATTCAAAGGTCAGTCTCTGCTTCCAGCAGTTATTCATCTTACTGATTATCTTACTTCATATCATAAAACCGGTGCTTTCCGCTGGGATAACGGTTACGTGTTTGACCGGAATGTTATAGAGATGCTCAGCTTTTCAGGTGAGGCGGAATTCAATGAATTTTCGGCGGATTACGCCGAAGTATTCAAAGACAGCCTTGCAGAACTGTAAAAAGATACAGGTAACCCAATGAAAGGTTTTTGGTTATGAATTTTTCCGGCAGCAGACAAAACGAACATATAATTGTAACCCTTCATACTGGCAGGGCTGTTGCAGCTATTGCCGAAGAACTGAAACAGTTTATTCGTTCTCTTATCGATCAGGAAACAGCCCCGAAACTGATAATTGACTTTTCAGCAGTCGACTTTGTTGACAGTTCCATGTTAGGTGCCCTGCTGAGCACGTATAAGCACATGAATACTATAAAAGGTCAAATGGTATTATGTGGAATGAAATCAGAAGTACGGCAAACTTTCGAAATCACCCAACTTTATAAAGTGTTCAAAATCGCTGATAACCCCGAGACGGCAAAACTCCGTTTCCTGTAATCATTTCATGAGCACCATAGGCTGAGTGACACTATTTCCTCCGGCACGTAGGACGCAAAAATAAATTCCCGACGGAAGCCCGACACCATCAAGGCGGAATTGTGTTATTCCCTGATTAAGTTGTCCCTCAAATAGTTTTTCCACCTCTTCTCCCTGACTGTTGTATATCATGATACTTCCAGACATTCTTTCTGGTAGTTCTACCGTAAATGAGGTTGAGGGGTTAAATGGATTGGGATAGTTCTTGCTGAGAGCAAAAGACTTTGCTGTAATCTTATCTTGCACACTCAGTGGTTGAGGCGGGAAGCATGCTTGCAGCATAATATCAATATTGGCGCGCCACAATCCCCAACTGTGACCTTCGGGCAACTCACTCCAGATAAACTCATTTCCCTTCGTTTTTATAATATCACGAAATGATCGCATATTGCTCCAGAGTGACTCATAGGTGCCCCACACCGAAATGTACCTCACACCATTATACGGTGCCTGTGTCAGCAGGTTGTATGTTTCGTAATTATTGGGCCAGAACGCTCCTGAATGCAGTCCACAATTGCCAAAGATATCCGGATGATAATGACTAATGAGACCAGAAATATTTCCCCCGAACGAATCTCCCAACACAAGTCGTCTATTGGCAGCAGCATCCGTTTTGTACACCGAGTCAATATATAGAACAAGTTCCTCAGCCATGAACCGCCGGTAAAGGTCCCGCGTATTGCCTGCATACTCATCATTACGGTTGTTCGGTACTACAAATATTGCAACTATGGGTTCTATCAGTCTGGCAGCTATCAGATTATCGATGACGACTACAGCAGAAGCGAGCGTAACATACTCAGCTCCGTCCTGGAAATAAACTGTTGGGTAACGTTTTTCTGAAGACGGGTTATATCCAGGTGGAGTATATATCCTGAGTTGATATGTACGGGACACAATTGGACTGTACACAGTGCGATTCGTGATAGTACCCGCAGGGATAGATGGATTGAAGACAATTTCCCACGGCTGGATATATCCTGACATTGCCAGTTCAGAATTTGGTCCATACCCACCATTCACTGTCCGGGGATTGAGCGGATCAAGAATCCAGTTCGAACCGTTTTCAACAAACTTGTAGTCAAGTCTTGCGTGATACTCGAACGCTTTTACAGAGTAAAAGAAATTTGTCCCATTCAACTTCAAAAGCACTGAAGCAGTTGCGCTCCAATTATTGAAATCACCTGCCACTGAAACAGTTGTTGCAGATGATCTTCTGATAAAAATTGCGAAGGAATCTTCCTGGGCAGGAAACCCTGAAGACTGTTGCGCAGCCATAAATGAATCAACCGCAGCCATTTTTAAGGTGTTATCAGAGATTGCATTCACTTTTGCTACAAACTGTAAGAACTGAGGTTGTGCCAACACCTGTATACACAACAACATGAAGAGAAGAATTACTTTCACTATAAACCACTCACCTTTCCCTGAAGAGTTCTGAGTGCCTGAGCACAATGTGTGACTAAAGAATCCATTAATACCGATACTGCAGGAAGATCTACTATCAGCGCGGAAGACTGACCCGCCTCGAGGGCACCTTCTTTGATGTCACCCTCAAATATCCCACGTCTTTCCCGTTTTTCGCCAAGTATTTCTTTTAATTCTTCAGGGGATGCCCCTTGTAGTTCTGCGTTAGACGCTCTGAGCGCAAAATCATTCCGGATCATCCGTATCATTCCTGTCTTCCTGAAAGCAAGTAAAGTGCCACCATCACCAGCCTCTATAACTGCCTGTTTATAGGCAGGATGTGCTGACGATTCCACGGTAGCAGCAAATCTTGAACCGATCTGCACTCCTGCGGCACCTAAGGCAAGCATGGCAGCTATCTGAGAACCAGTGGCGATGCCGCCCGCCGCAATCACTGGTATCGTGACCGCCGACAACATTGCAGGAATAAGACACAGGGTTGTTGTTTCATCTGCACCATTGTGTCCGCCTGCTTCAACTCCTTCACCAACCACAGCATCACAGCCAGCCGATTGAGCTTTGAGCGCCTGCTTGACAGAAGAAACAACATGTACCACTTTACAACCAGCTTTATTTAATGACTCAATATACTTTGCAGGACTGCCTGCAGCGGTAAACACGATGGGGACTTTTTCTTCAGTTACAACACTGATCAGATCAGCAGCATCACCCCGAAGCAATGGAACATTTACTCCGAATGGTTTTGTTGTTTCCTGACGGCAAAGATGGATATGCTCACGCAAAAGATCAGGTTTCATAGATCCAGCACCTATCAGCCCAAGTCCACCGGCATTTGAAACTGCTGAAGCAAGTTTATGACCCGACACCCAAACCATGCCAGCCTGAATAATGGGGTACTCTATATGAAACAGTTCTGTAACCGAAGTTGTGATCTGCATTGTTTACCTCAAAATAATTCTCTTATCATATTGCAATGTAAACAGTTATGATTTGTTCTGCACAAGGAATTTCTCTAGATTTGATGTTTTGAATACAACCAATTAGCGAAAAAGAATGCGAGCAATTATCCCTGTTGCAGGACTGGGAAGCAGATTAAAACCGCACACCTACTCCATCCCGAAGGTTTTACTTCAAGTCGGCAACAAACCCATACTCGGACATATCCTTGATAAGATGATCACTGCTGGCGTTGATAAGGCCACCTTTGTTACAGGTCATTTGGGTGATTTGATTAAAGAGTATGTGGAGACAAGCTATCCTAATCTTCGCACTGATTTTATTGAGCAGAAAAGCCTCGATGGACTGGGTCATGCGATTTATACAGCCGGCAGCACATTTGACGAAAAAGAAATATTTATTGTTTTAGGTGATACCGTATTTGATTTTAATCTTGAGCAGGTATTCTCTTCCCCGATATCTGCACTTGGTGTTAAAACCGTTGATGACCCAAGCCGGTTCGGTGTAGCTCTTATGGAAAACGGTAACATTAAACAACTCATTGAGAAGCCCAGCAAACCGGTTTCAAATCTTGCCCTTGTGGGACTATATTATATCAAAGACTCTCAAAAGTTACTTAAGAGTCTTACCTATATGGTGGAAAATGATATGCGTACCCGTGGAGAGATTCAGTTAACGGATGCATTGCAAATGATGATTCAGCAGGGAGAACCATTCACCACCTTCCCTGTAGACGGGTGGCTCGATTGTGGAAAACCCGAAACACTACTTGAAACCAACCGGTATATTCTCAACAAACTTGATTCAACTCAGCCAATTCAAGGTGTTACACTTATTCCACCCGTGTTTATTGATCCAACTGCCACAGTGGAAGGTTCAGTCATTGGTCCATTCACATCGATTGGTGCCGGCGCGGTAATCAGGGATAGTATCATTAAAGATTCGATTATTGGGAACGCTGCCACCGTCGAACGCTCCCTTCTTGAAAATTCAATCATCGGGAATAAATCATTAATCCGTGGCAATTATAAGAGAATCAACATGGGTGATTCTTCTGAATTAGAATTTTATTAAAACATATCTGTTCATTCAGAAAGGAACAAATATCAATGCCTTACTACTTTACATCAGAATCAGTGTCAGAAGGACATCCAGATAAAGTTTGTGATGCCATTTCCGATGCAGTATTAGACGCAATCTACAAAGAGGACCCGGGTGCACGGGTAGCGTGCGAGACCATGGTTACTACCGGTATGGTAGTTGTTGCAGGTGAAATCACAACAAAAGCTTACATAGATATTCAGCAGATTGTCAGAGATACAATTAAAGAAATCGGCTATACCAAAGCAGAGTATCAATTTGACTACAACAGCTGCGGTATCATGAATGCCATCCACTCACAGTCACCTGATATAGCAATGGGTGTTGACCGTGATGGAGCTGGTGATCAAGGAATGATGTTCGGTTACGCTTGTGATCAGACACCTGAATTAATGCCTATGCCTATTATGTACGCACATAAACTGGTTAAGAAACTTGCTGATGTAAGAAAGAAGAAGAATCAGCTGATGCCTTACCTGCGTCCCGACTCAAAGTCACAGGTTACTATTGAATATGATGATAACCACAAGCCACGTCGTGTTGACGCAATCGTTATCTCTACACAGCACGATGGCAACGTAAAACAGGCACAGATTAAGAAGGATGTAATCGAACACATCATTAAACCTGTTATTCCTGCAAAGTACCTGGATAAGAATACTAAAATCTATGTCAACCCCACCGGTAAATTCGAAATTGGCGGACCTCATGGAGATTCTGGTCTTACCGGACGCAAGATTATTGTTGATACGTATGGCGGATGGGCACCTCATGGTGGCGGAGCATTCTCCGGAAAAGACCCTTCAAAAGTTGACCGCAGTGCCGCATACGCAGCCCGCTATCTCGCAAAGAATATTGTAGCAGCAAAGCTTGCAAAAGAGTGCATGCTTCAGGTTTCTTATGCTATCGGTGTTGCTGAACCTGTATCCATCTTTGTCAATACAAGAGGCACCGGTGTAATTTCTGATGCTGAAATCGAAGCAATGATCCGCAAAGAATTCAGCCTGACACCTAGAAATATCAGGAAGCATTTACAACTTGACCGCGCTATCTACAAGAAGACTGCCGCTTATGGTCACTTCGGAAGAACTGAAAAAGAATTCACCTGGGAGGCACTTGACCTGGTTCCGAAGTTTAGCAAATATTTAAAAAAGTAATAACCCGAAAGGAACAGAATGGATTACATTCAAGGAAAATACAAAGTAAAAGATATCACCCTTGCCGAACAGGGAAGGATGAAAATTGAGTGGGCAGAGTCTCGCATGCCTGTGATGATGTCACTCCGCAAAAAGTATGCAGAAACCAAACCTCTTACCGGATATAAAATTGCTGGTTGCTTGCACGTAACAAAAGAAACTGCCGTTTTGGTTGAAACTCTGGAAGCTGCCGGTGCACAGGTTAGCTGGAGCGGATGCAACCCTCTTTCAACTCAGGATGACATTGCAGCCGCACTTGCAAAGAACGGTACGGAAATCTATGCATGGCACGGTATGAACGTTGAAGAGTTCTACTGGTGCATCGAACGTACACTCGATATGAAACCTAATCTTACTCTTGATGATGGTGCAGACCTTATTTTCACCGTACACAACAAATTCCCTGAACTTGCCAAGGATATCATTGGCGGTACAGAAGAAACCACAACAGGTGTTCATCGTCTGCGTGCCATGGCAGCTGATGGTAAGCTCACCTACCCTGTAATTGCTGTAAATGATGCTGAAACCAAGTGGGATTTTGACAACGTGTTTGGTACGGGTCAGTCCTCCATTGACGGTATTCTTCGTGCAACTTCAGTTCTGCTCGCTGGCAAGAACTTTGTTGTGGCAGGTTTTGGTCATTGCGGTTCCGGCGTTGCAAAGCGTGCAGCAGGGATGGGTGCCAATGTTATCTGCACTGAAGTCAAGCCAACCGCTGCATTAAAGGCAGTGCTTGAAGGTTATCAGGTAATGCCTATGGATGAAGCTGCAAAAATCGGCGATATCTTTATTACTGCCACTGGCGTAAAAGATGTTATCGTAAAACGTCACTTTGAGTCCATGAAGGATGGTGCTGTAGTTTGCAACACAGGTCACTATGACTGCGAACTTAATCTGAATGATCTGGCTGCTGTATCAAAGAGCAAGAGAACAGTTCGTGCAAATAATGAAGAATATGTTCTGCACAACGGCAACCGCGTGTACGTACTTGCTGAAGGAAGACTTGTTAACCTGGCAGCAGCGGAAGGTCATCCGAGCGAAGTAATGGATATGTCATTTGCTAACCAGTTTATGAGCCAAATCCGTCTTGCTGATGCTCATAAAGCTGGCATCAAGCTTGAAAATACCGTTCATGATATTCCTGTAGAACAGGATCAGCACATTGCTGGAATCAAGCTTCAGACAATCGGCTATGCGATTGATGAGTTAACAGAAGAACAGAAACTTTACATGGATGATTATTCTGCAGGAACCTGATTATCTTAATGGATAAGAGTTATTCCGGAGGCTGTTCTGAAAAGGGCAGCCTCTTTTTTTGTCTCCATACACTGACTAACCCAATCCTATATTTTACTTTCCACCAGATTTCAAAATCAGTTACCTTACTGATTGTCGTTTATATTTCAAAAAACCAACATACGATAAAAGATTCCTATATTGCATAGTGTAAGAATATAATTTTTATGAGTAAACAATGAAAAGATTTGGTATCATCGCAGCGGTAGCCCTCATGGCTCTTTCGTCTCTGCTCCTGCAATCATGCGGATGCAAAGAGATGTCTGATGAGAAGTATGCTGAGATATCCATGCAGCTTGCTTTTTCACTGGTAGGTGAAGCTTTCAGCGGGAAGTCTGAAGCCGAGCTTGAGGCTTTGATGGATCAAAAGCTTGAAGAAATTTGTGATAAAGAAGGATTCAGCAAAG
>JAEXTR010000120.1 GCA_023406915.1 Bacteroidota bacterium | reverse complement strand
CACCCGATGAAAAGTTTAATGCCATGCAGAATGTGTGGAATCAGTATCAGGCAGCAGTAACTTTTGACATGGCTCGAAACTCAGGCTACTATCACGGTGGTCTTCTTTTCGGCACCGGGATCAGGGATCAGTTTCAGGATATTATCGGGATGGTCATTGCACACCCTGAACGTGTCAGAAGCCGGATGCTGAATGCACTAAGATTCCAGTTTCAGGATGGCAGTACGCTTCACAACTTTTTTAAACTCACTGACTGGGGAGAAAAAACCAATCACTCCGATACTCCCCTCTGGATTCCTTTTGGTATTATTGAGTATCTGAATGAAACCGCTGACCTTAGCATTCTTGATGAAGTTGTTCCTTATTATGATGGTGGCAAGGGAACCGTGTATGAGCACATGAAAGGTGCCATCGATTTTGCTCTTTCTGCATGCACCAAACGTGGATTGCCAAAAATTATGAACGGTGACTGGAATGACACGCTGGATAAAGTTGGACCAAAAGGGAAAGGTGAAACCGTATGGGGTGGATTTTTCCTTGGTTATGTTATTAAGAAGACTTTTGAGTTACTGCTGTTAAAAGGAGACAAAGAAACATACCGGAAATGGAAGAAGGCTTATGATAAACTGACTAAAATAATTAACGAAATAGCCTGGGATGGCGGTTGGTATATCAGGGCTTTCCGTGATGATGGAACCCCACTCGGCACAAAGAGTGCAAAGCAGGGAAAGATTTTCATCAACTCACAAAGTTGGGCTGTACTTTCTGGCATGGCACCCCAGGACCGTGCATTAAAATGCATGGAATCTGGGAAAAAACTGCTCGCCCGTGATCATGGCATTCAAATATGTTATCCATCATTTACGGAAGTAGAAGAGAACACAGGTCTTATATCACGCTGCGTTCCAGGCAAGAAAGAGAATGGAGCGATTTTCAACCATGCGTCTTCCTGGTTTGTGCTGGCTTCATTGATGAATGGTGATACTGAATTCGGTATTCAAAAATATCTTGCAATGCTCCCTTTCAACTCTTCACAAAGGATCGATAGGTACGAGACTGAGCCGTATGTATTCGCTGAATATCTTACTTCTCCGGATCATCCAACTGAAGGCCAGGCAAGCCACTCCTGGCTGACCGGCACTGCAAACTGGATGCTCAGGATCGGCATGGATTACATTGTCGGATTCAGAACTTCCATCGCAGGAATAGGCATCGAACCGAATCTCCCTTCTGCATGGAAAAAAGTTACCGCTATCCGCAAGTTCAGAGGTAAGACCATACGCCTTACCATTCACAACAAAAATGGCAGAAACAATGGTGTCGAAAAACTACTGGTCAACGGTCAAATTTACAATGGTTCAGTAATCGAGCCAGAGTTGTTTACCGAAGAACTTCTGCTTGTTGAGGCGTACCTGTAAAATGTTCTTTAAGAAAGTCACAAAACAAAAAAATGCCGGATTAGTGCTGGTGATTCTGGCATTGCTGATTTCTGGATGTGGTGAGAGTGATATACCAATTGATAGTGCAGGTTTATCTGAACGCCACGCAAAGCTTGCTCAGATACATACCGATGTAATGGCAGGGAAAGCTTCGTTTGATGAGGGAAGAAAGCGCGCAGGTGATCTTGGATCAGAGTTTCTAGGCTATTTCGACTCATATCAGGCTAAACGTTTCCCTGACTGGGCTGAAAAACTTGGCTTGCATGAGCCAACAGGGTGTTTGTTTCTTGATTCTCTCTCCTCAGCTACAGATCTGGAATCCCACAAGTTCAGATCAATACAGTACGTGTACCAGTCTGATTATGATCATGCACACCGAATTGCCTTTAGAATTGCCGGTAAACTAAAGTTGGCGTTGGCACTTGAGTACAAACTGATGTATGATGCTGAAATGGAACGGAAAAATCAATTACGGAAAGAAGGAAAATCAGCTGAGGCTGACACGCTCAGCATGATCAAAGGTGCCGTTTTTAGTAATTACACTCCAGGGCAATTAACTTCGGGTACAGCACCAGAATTCACCATTGATCTTACATTAGAACAAAGCGGAGTGTTCCGGCTGACAGTAACAGAGTATAAAAAGATGCTGCAATCTCTCAATAAGTAGTAACTCGACTACTTTTTATCTTTCACCCTGAATAGTAGACAATGGATTCCTGAACTGGCGAATACCTCAAGTGCAGGAATCCTTTTTGATTTAAAGCCATGTGCTTTGCATCCGTAAGGCGCCCGGGGGTCCCACGTTACAAAAAAGTGGACACACTTCCGGCAATCGGGTCGTTTGGAATCAGAACCCTGCAAGTTGATCCACCCTTTTCAAAGCATATCCTCTTTTTACCAGTGTTTCGATCAAAGCATCCAGTTTATTGTAGAACTTATCTGTTCTTTCCGGATGAGTGCCGATATGACTCAGCAGAATAAAACCATTCAAACCACTTTTCTTATTTGCGTTATCATAATCAATAATTGATTTGAAGATTGCGTCGCTGTCGGTGTATTTCTCATTCATTGAGGGGATCGTCCAGTCCGCATGAGATTTGGTACCAGGTGTAAAGTTAATGAGTTTCAAACCAAGTTGTGAGGTCCATGCAGCAATTTCCTCATTATACCACTCATACGGAGGCAAGAAGAACGGTGCATCATAATGGCTGATACCGAACTCTGCCATAGCTTTATAATTATCCTTGATGTCCTGATGCAATGCTGTCTTTGTTAGCAGGGTTGAATCCCTTTTCTCCCAATCTGCGTACAGCAGGTGTTTATCAGAATGAGCACCCAGATAATGTCCATCTGCTTTCAGAGCTTTGATCAATGCACTGTAATCAGGGTTTCGGTAAAAGTCACCCGTCAGGAAGAAAGACGCCTTTACATCATGTTTTTTAAGCACCTTGAGTATCGTTTCTCCTCCATCAGCAAACTCATGCCCGGTAAATACGAGGGAAAGCTCAGGTTGAGTGGAATCCCCTCTTATTACGGCACTATGTGATGTCGAGATATGCGGATTCACTATTTGCCCACCATCATTCTGAAGGGAAGCGAAATAAAACGAAAGACTGGCTGTACCATCCATTGTTGGCTCATTGGTTGAATAATCACCATAATCGTCATGATACACAACATAGTCAGATTGATACGGTGCGTACTCATCATGGCTATAGAGCTTTATACCAATAAGCTTTGAGTATATTGTATTATACACAGGACCATCAACCAGACCACCATCAATCGGGATATTATGTAATGCTGTGAAAGCTGAATGAGGATCAGACGGGGTATCATTATACTTTGGATAGCCAATCAGCATACTCGTTCCCCATGGATTACAACCAAATAGCCAGTCTCTGAGCGAGGCTTCCATCTCTTCAAACGCAGTGTCACCCGTTATCCTGGTGTACAGCCTTGATTGAGTAAGTGCCGCTGCTACCAGATTATTTGAACACCAGATAAATGGAACACCTATCTTAAATGGCTTCCTTTCACCACGTGTCTTTATCTTCTGCAAGCCATCCCTTAAAAAACCGGTAAACTGGGAGGCCTTCGTGGAGTCGTCGATATAGGAAAGGAAATAGTGACCAACGTTATGAAATGGGTACCATTGATAATGTGAAGCCGTATCAGCACCCATCCATGGTGTGACAGGTTCAGATTCACCATACTTGATTGCATCTAGCATATACTGAACATCACTGGTAAGTGAATAGAGTAATGCAGCCCCAAGTTCCATGTCATCCGTCCAGTTATCCTCCTCATAAAAATATGGAGAAGAGCAAGGCGCAGTCTGACAAACACCCGGATAGGCTTTCCCATGTTCATAAGCAGAGATAGCCCTTAAGCTGCAGATACGGGCGAAAAGAGGATCTATCTCAGCAAAGATTTTGGCTCCGAATGCGAATGCAGCAGCATACTTCCCTGCTGTGGAGGCAATACCTGTAGCACGATTTTTATACTTCATCAACCCCTGCGGTTCACCGGTACAAAAATAAACTGGCCTTTCCAGACCTTTGCCATAGCTCACGGTATCTTGGTTAGGAAGCCTGAATCCGCGATGATCACGGTCATCAGCAATCTGATTAAACATCACACCCTTCTCTGGATTCATTCTTAGAAGCCACTCCAATCCCCATTTTACCTCGTCCAGAATATCAGGAACGCCATTTCTTCCAGGAAGTCCAAGACGATTATATTGATCCGAGAAGGATTCCGGGTAGTGAAAGTATGCAAGCAACATCTGAAATACAGCATTTGCAGAAGTGGTCACATACTGTAAATAATCTGAAGCATCATGCCAGCCACCTGTTACATTAATATGCTCATTTGTCCTTGTTGGATGATAAATTATAAAACCATCATGTGTGTGGCATGAATCGTTCAGCGTCGGGTTAAACCCACAACGCTGCTGGCGCATATACTGAAGGAGCACATCCGCACTGCCATTATATACTCCATCATCAATCACGAATATTGGAGATACGATTCCATCAGCTTTAAGATAGTAGGAACCTCTTTTGCTCCAATCAGAGAAATCGAGATAAAAACAGTCCTTAAAACTACCATAGCTACCGATTGATAAAACTGATGCGCCCTTATACACAGGCATATCTGTAACTGCATCATACACTTCGAATCCTGATGGCTTAACCCCATCGGCTTTCATGTAGACCGCACGCTTGATGGCCGTTTCCTGATAGCCAAGTCCATTCACACGGATCACATCCTGTGCCAGGATGATGATAGGTAACAACAAAACAAGAAAAAGAGTGCGCCATGCCATAGTGTGCTTCCGTAATAGTAAATAGTTCAGCTATAAAATTAGTGTATCGGAATGGAATTCCGAAACAGAAAGCGTATCCATTCATCAGACATTTTTTGCCGTTCATTCAGTGATAGTACGAATCATCATGTAACAGGTAGTGAGCAGATGAGCTGTTCTTACTTTTGTGTTGTAGAAAAGTAACTTCATCTGTTATTACTAACAGTCATAAAATCCGGAGAGTAGTATGAAACAACTCACTTCAATTTTGCTTCTCATTCTTGCAGTAACCATGCTGCATGCACAGGCACCCGCAAAGGGAGGCAATGGCGTTATAAAAGGACAGGTTGTAGAATCAGGTAAAAAACAACCGATGGAATACGCCAACGTAATCCTTATGAGTCAGAAGGATTCATCAATGGTCACAGGCTCAATCACCAACAGCAATGGAGAGTTTACTCTCTCCGATATCCCGGTTGGCAACTATATTTTGCAGGCAACTTTTATCGGATTCAAGAAGTTTTCCATCCCTACCATCACGGTAACAAAAGACACCCGCGAAATGAAAATCGGCGTTATCTCTCTGGAACCCAATGCTTTTGAAACCGATGAAGTCAACATCACCGGTGAAAAAACCGATATTGAATATCAGATTGATAAAAAGGTGATCAATGTATCACAAAACCTCAACGCGACCGGAGGTACAGCAATCGATGTACTCCGCAATCAGCCTTCGATCCAGATCGATGCGAATGATAATGTCTCATTAAGGGGTTCGCAGAGTTTTCAGCTTTTGATAGACGGCAGGCCCAGCGTTCTGGATCCAAACGACGCATTGAAACAAATGCCCGCAAACATCATTGATAAGATTGAGGTTATCACCAACCCATCGGCTAAGTATGACCGCGAGGGTGCAGCTGGTATAATCAATATTATCACGAAGAAACAGTCGAATGCATCCAGCAACGGAATTGTAAACGCCATGCTTGGCAGCAGAGAAAAGTACAGCGGTGATTTCACCTATAACTACCGTTTACCTGACGTTAATTTTATGGTTGGCGGTGATTACCGTAAATTCACTTTTCACAGTGATATGACCTACGATCAGTACTTCTATGTACCCGGAAACACCAGGTTCAGCGATATCTCCTCTGACCGCAGATTCCAGCGTCAGAATCTTTCAGGACGTGTAGGTATTGATTGGTACATCAATCCACTCAATACGCTTGCTATCACTGCAAATGTAGGAGAGTTTTCCTTCGACCGCAGAATGAACTTCATTAGTCTTGAAACAAATACTAATAACAGTCCCATTAAGTATACTGTTTTACTTGATAATGGTGATATCACCGCAAACTGGATCAATACTGGTTTAAATTACCAGATGAAGTTTGCACCTCAGGGGCACGAATTGGTTTTCGACGCTCTTTATACCAGGCTGAATCTTCCTCAGGATCTCCTCACAAAAGAATTTTTGACACTGGCAAATTTCAAAACTGACGGAGTCGTCCCTTCACAAACCTGGGTGAAGAACGTAACAGACCGTGACGAACTCCGCTTCAAAGCTGATTACACCAATCAGTTTTCAGAGGCCTCCAAACTGGAAGCCGGTGCACAGGCAGCGATCTTTTTAAAGGGCGGAAACGTTGATTTCCTCCGCTCAGCATCATCTAATCCTGTATGGGTAATTGACAGTGCATACACAAACCAGATGGATTTCACGAACAATGTGTATGCTATGTATGCAACATATTCTGATAAGCTTTTTGATATCGGTATGCAGCTTGGCATCAGAGCAGAATATACAGACCGCTTGCTTGATCAAAAAACCACGAAAGAATCGTATGAGTATAAGAAAATGGATTACTTCCCCACCCTTCACTTTTCGAAAGATTTGGGTGACGGCCATCAGTTACAGCTGAGCTATACCAGAAGAATTGGAAGACCGAATGATTTTCAGTTGAATCCGTTTCCATTCTTCTCCAGCTCTCAGGTGAAGCAATATGGTAATCCTGACCTGAAACCGGAAATTACGGATGCAATAGAGCTCAATTATACCAAGGCATTCCCAGGACTTTTCATCTCTGTAGAAAACTATCTGCGTCACAAAACAGATGAGATTAATTTCTCACAGTTTATCAACAATCAGGGGGTAACTGAACTGACTTTTGATAATCTAGCTGAAAATACCGCAGTTGGTACTGAACTGATGGTAAACTTTGATGTGGCGCCCTGGTTGAAACTCGTTCCTTCTGCAAATCTGTATTACTATAAACTCAAAGGTACCATTGCTGGTATTAAAACTGATAGGGATGATTTTACCTGGAACGGTAACCTGAGTTCGACCGTGAGTCTCTCAGCTGATACTCGGATTCAGTTAAACGCTTACTATGTGGCACCAAATGTTAATTACTCCGGCAACATCTATGAAATGTTTGGTATGAATGTTTCTGTACGCCATGAGTTATTTGAAAAGGCACTTGCACTGACCTTGCAGGTAAACAATGTATTCAAGAGTAACGGATTCAAAATTGATACCTTCGCACCTAATTATTCCATGTTCCTTAGGGAAAACCAGGAAGGTCCGATAATTCAGTTGAATCTGAGCTATAGAATCAATAATTATAAACGTCCTGTTCGTCCCAATGACGGTGTGGATATCAACGTTGGAGGATGATAACGATTTACCTGTGTCACGGATGACCGTGAGAAAACAGTAATCGTATCTGCCGGGTACTTGCGAAAGTGGGTACCCGGTTTTTTTTGCGTAAAATATCTAAAAGAATAGACAGGGATATAGGATTAGATTTAAAACAGAAAACCCCTGCAAGTTAATTGCAAGGGTTTAATTTGTGGAGCTAAGCGGGATCGAACCGCTGACCTCTTGAATGCCATTCAAGCGCTCTCCCAGCTGAGCTATAGCCCCAAAAGAGGAATTCAAATATACTACTTTGTGAAATAATGTCAAAACATGATAAGGAAGGTTCAGAGAAAATTTTTGTGCGATTAATTGCATCATGATACTGCTTATTCACTGTAAACCTATTCATCACCCGGAGACCATTTCTAAGCGCAAATTTCTTTTAATTTGAGGGCTTTTATCGTAACTTTGTGTTTATGAAAATTTTACCGAGAAAAGATACTGCCGGAACAATCCTGCGGCTCGCCTTGCCTGTCATCGCCGGATTATCCACCCAAATGATCCTCTCAATTGTTGATACAGCAATGGTTGGAAGACTGGAAAATGCCAAGTATTCGCTTGCAGCAATGGGTCTTGGCTTATTTGCAACCTGGGCAATCGTGAGTTTTTGTTCAAGCCTTTCAACAGGGACACATATCCTTGTTGCCAGACGTTGCGGTGAATTGCAGTACAGCAAGTGTAAGGATGTTCTGGTCAATTCCATTTTTGTGGGATTCCTTCTCGGTCTGGTTATTGCCATTATTGGAATGCTTTCCTCGTATTCAATGGCACATACGTTCGCCAAGGACCCCACCGTGGGCGATCTCGCATCAGAGTATATGTGGTGGCGTTTTATCGGCCTACCATTTTTTCTGATTACGGTATCGTATCGGGGATTCTTTTTTGGGATAGGGAATGTAAAAGTATTCATGGTTTCTGCCGTACTGATCAATGTAACTAATGTATTTTTTAACTATGTTTTGATTTATGGTGAATTCGGGTTTCCAAAAATGGGAGTAGCCGGTGCTTCATTAGGGTCATCACTGGCAACTATGGTGGATGCATTCTATTACTATATCGTATCCCTCATGGCGAAGAAGCAAAGGGAAAAGTTCAGTCTTTATAAGCAGATTGGACTCAGCAAAGAGATTATTCAGGCACTGGTGAAGCTTGCGCTTCCTGTAGCGTTTCAGAATGTTTTTATCCTCCTCGGCTTCCTCTCATTCGTGGCAATCACCGGTCTTGTCGGTACATTGGAACAGGCTGCCACACAGGCCATTATTAGCACAATGTTTCTATCCTTTTTACCAGCCAATGGATTTGGCATCGCTGTACAAACTTTGGTTGGCAATATGGTTGGGAAGGGGAAAATTACAGCCGCAAAGATGTTTGGCTATGAAACGGCTAAGATTGCCTCTATGTACACTATTGCGCTTGCTGTGCTGTTCATCGGATTTCCAGAGTTTTTACTTAGCATCACAACCGATGATGAAAAAATTATCGCAGCTGCAATCCCTGCGATGCGTGTTGCCGGATTCGCTCAGATATTCTTTGCAGCTGGCGCTGTGTACGCATTAGGCATCCAGGCGATTGGCAAAACAGTGTATGTGATGATAGCTGAGATTACATCCAATCTGATCGTTTTTGTACCACTCAGTTATTTCTTTGGTATTTATCTTGGATATGGTCTTGCAGGTGCATGGGCAGCCCTTCCATTTTATACCATTATTTACTCCTTGCTGATGTGGTCAAACTTCAGGTACGGGAAGTGGGACGGTATCAAAAAGATATGACTACTGTTTTGTGGCAGTGTGCGGCGGGAGTGCGCTTCTGGCAATAAGTGCATTTAGTAAGAATATTCCGCCTGCTGCAAGAAATGCTGCATGCAGACCAATCAGGGAAACCAGACCTCCCGAAAAAAGAGAGCCG
>JAEXTR010000114.1 GCA_023406915.1 Bacteroidota bacterium | reverse complement strand
TCATTTCCTATGCCGCATTGCCGTATAACAAGTACCTTTTGAACTGGCCCTTCAGATCAAACGATTATCCTACGACGCGCGATATCTATGAGGAACCCGCAACCCGGGACAGCCATTTTAAGAAGGCACGCCAACTGACGCTTGATTATGTGTATTATATGCAGACCGTGCTTGGTCATCCAGAATGGGGTATCGCACCAGATGAATTCCCTACCCCGGATGCGCTTCCGTTTATTCCGTATGTTCGGGAATCCCGCAGAATAAAAAGTATCCGGCTGATGGTGGAAAAAGATGTTGTTCCACCCGAAGGCGAAACGCGCCCCCCACTGATCAAAGACAGCATTGCTGTTGGTGATTACTTCCTTGATCATCACCATAGTCAGGCATTTCAGGAACCGGGTGAGCGACTTGAAGAAAATCTTCCGGATAATGCACCGTTCCAGATACCCATCGGTACGCTTATCCCTGAAGGGTATATGGGATTTCTTGCTGCCGAGAAAAACATAGGTGTATCCCATATCGTGAATGGCTGCACCAGACTTCAGCCCTGTGTGATGCTTACGGGTCAGGCAGTAGGTGCCCTTGCTGCACTGGCGATCAAGGCAGACACCGATCCAGAAGCTGTACCGGTTTGGCAGGTCCAGGAGATCCTGCTTCAGGCAGGCTGTCAGATTTACCCCTATAAAGATTTATATGCAGAAGACCCTGCTTTTATCCCCGCACAGCAGTTAGCACTGCGCGGCGTTACGTTCCGGGAACCCGATTTCAGTTTTCAACCAGACAAATCTGTTACACCAGAAGAACTGAAATCGTTTCTTCCCCTCCTTTCACTCACACGCGAAGCACTTCCTGAACTGGCAGACTCAGCCACCAGAAGGGATGTGTGCATCGCATTATATCAAGTTCTTTCCGGACAATAATCACAATGAAGCATTTACTCATCCTCACATTCGCGCTCTTTTGTATCCAACTAAGCGCACAAACAATTCCCGCAGATTATTTCAGAAAAAACGGAGAAATCTATTTCCGCTTTCCACTGCAAAACCGAACTATCATGAATGATCTTGCGAAGATCATCTCTCTTGATGCTGTAAAGAATGACAGTGTGTACGCCTACGCAAATCAGTCTGAATACCACAAATTTCTGAACTATTCCATCCCCTATTCCCAGCTGCCGCACCCCGGCGATGTACCGGCTCAAATGAGCAGTGTGGTGGAAGATGTTATGGCATGGAACACCTACCCAACCTATGAAGCCTATGTACAGATGATGTACCAATTCCAGACGAATTATCC
Source organism: Bacteroidota bacterium (assembly GCA_023406915.1). Lineage (GTDB taxonomy): Bacteria > Bacteroidota > Ignavibacteria > Ignavibacteriales > Ignavibacteriaceae > JAEXTR01. The sequence goes on along the minus strand of JAEXTR010000114.1, from coordinate 6,052 downwards.
GTTCCTCTGCAGAATTATTGATGCCGGTACCACCGTTGACGGCAGAAAAATCCTTTTTGCAAAGATTTCTGACAATGTTGACGCACACGAACCTGAACCCCGGTTTATGTATTCCTCAACGATACACGGTGACGAGACCACCGGTTATGTGCTGATGCTGCGTCTGATTGATTCACTTCTTACCTCATACGGTAATAATTCCAGAATCACCAATCTGATTAATAATGTCGAAATCTGGATCAATCCGAATGCGAACCCTGATGGTACATACTATTCGGGTAACAGCAGTGTTTCTGGTGCCCGCCGGTATAACCGTAACTCGATTGATATCAACCGAAATTTCCCCGATCCTGCTGACGGACCACACCCCGATGGAAGTGCATGGCAGCCGGAGACCATTGCGATGACGCAGTTACTGAACAACAGGCATTTCGTTATGTCAGCAAATTTTCACGGTGGAGTTGAAGTATTAAACTATCCCTGGGATACGTGGTCAAGAAGACATGCCGATGATGCATGGTTTATAAAAATCTCCCGGCAGTATGTTGATACGGTGCATAAATACAGCCCGTCCAGCTACATGACTTACCTTAATAATGGTATCACTAACGGCTATGACTGGTACCGTGTTGCCGGTGGAAGGCAGGATTATGCTACCTACTTCACGAATACCCGAGAGATCACTATGGAGATTTCCAATACCAAATTGCTCTCCGCTTCATTGTTACCTGCACACTGGAACTACAACCGGAACTCCCTGATCAATTATATAGAAACAGTACTGAATGGAATCAAAGGTACGGTGACAGATACACTTGGCAGACCACTTAAGGCGAAAATTGAAATCCTGAGTCATGATGCAGATAATGCATTCGTCTTTTCAGATTCAGTGCATGGCAATTATTACCGACCTATTGCACAAGGCACCTGGACGGTAAAAGTTAGCGCAGATAGCCACTATGCCTCAACAATTTCAAACGTCATGGTAAATTATAACTACCCCACGGAGCTGAATGTACAGCTGGTCCCTCTGTACCCCCCACCAGTGATCCTGCAGGCACCAAGTGGACTTACCGCTACTGCAGTCAATCATCATACTGCACGTCTGGAATGGACAGACAACTCAGATAATGAGGATGGTTTCGTGATTGAACGCGCACTTATTGTTCCACCTGTTTACTTTAAAATCGATACTGTTGCAGCAGGAGTCACCACTTTCCTTGATACTACTGGCGTTGCAAATACCGTATTTCAGTACCGGGTATATGCATTCAAGAGTATCTATAAATCCGGCAACTCAAACACCGACACCGTTTATCTGCCTGCTATGCCCATTGCCACACCGACAAATGTGACGGCAAATGCCCCATCTTATAACCAGGTAACCCTCACCTGGGTGGATAATGCTGCAAATGAAACTGGTTTCGTAATCCAGCGCAAAATTGAAGGTAGCACATTTGCTAACTATGATACCTTGCTTGCAAACGCGACAACATATAATGATACAGTGGTAATCGCAGGTGCACACTATTTTTATAGATTGTATGCATTTAATACAGAGACTGTTTCTGGTATGAGTGACAGCACCGGAGTAACTGTTCCTTATAAACCGCTTACTGCACCGGACCAGTTGAGTGCATCACTCTTTGATACCGTGAAAGTCCAAATCACCTGGCACGATAACGCATCCGATGAAACCAGCTATCATCTGGAACGCAGAATGATTCCTGATACAGCCTTCGCTATGATAGCAGAACTCCCCATCGATGCAATTATGTACACCGATGAAACTGTTTCACAAAACAAAGTCTATGAATACCGGGTGCGTGCAGTCCGCCCCCCTGTTTTCTCTGACTATAGCAACACTGATACGGTATACATCCCTGTGGTTGTTGGTATTGCAGAACAACTCATCCCTACTGAGTTTGCATTGCTGCAAAACTACCCCAACCCGTTTAATCCCTCAACGGTAATTGCATTTGACCTCCCTGAAAAGAGTGATGTAACACTCACCGTATTTAATGCTCTGGGTGAGATTGTTGCAACATTAGCACATGGCGCTTATGATGCAGGCAGACATACCCTTACCTTTCATACTCCAAACCTTACGAGTGGCGTTTATTTATACCGCGTGCAGGCTGGAGCATTTGTTTAGACACAAAAAATGGCCCTGATGAAATAATTTTTTAAAGTAGTAACATTGATTAAACTAGAATAAATCAGGGGGGCACTCAGTTGGGTTATCCATTCTTAGAATAATACCCCCATTATTTAGAATCATACTTCTAAGATTGTATATTTTTGTAAATTGCTTGTATAATTATCATAGGATCTGCAATGAAACATACTAGATACTTTTTCATTATTGTTTTTGTTTTTATAAACATTGAATTGGTTGCTCAAACCACACTGCAAACTGTTGATTTTGAAACAGCTGGTGGTTATACTACGAGCGTTGCCGAGTTCCTAATCGGAGTTGGCCAGTATTATACCCGCCTTAATTACACAACAAGCTCTTCGAGTGTAAGTGTCCCAGCAGCTTACACTAACTATCAAGGTAATTACATATTTCTGATGGAAGATACTGGTGGTCCAACGGAAACCCAAACAATGACTTTACCAAGTGTTGATATCACCAATTACACTTCTTTGTCGTTGAAAGTCCTGGTAGCCGGTCAGAATAATACTGCAGGTTCACTAGAGCCCAATAAGCACATGAGTTTCTATGCAAATATAAACGGAGCTGGAGAAGTATTAATAGGTTCATTTAGAGGAAACAACGCAAGTTACCTTTATAAAGATGACAATTTAAATAGTGTTATAGATGCTGGTGAGACAACAGTTCTTACTAATGCTTTTACTGAGTATACTTTTAATATTAGTGGCACCGGAACAAGTATGGTAATTACAATTAAGTGTTTATTATCAACACTGAATGAAGAAGGTGCTTATGACAATCTTCGGGTCATAGCTGGGGGTATACTTCCTGTGGAGCTTACATCTTTTACTGCGTTGTCAATGAAAGATAATGTTCAATTAAGTTGGCAAACTGCAACTGAAGTAAACAATTATGGATTTGAAGTTGAAAGAAGTCAAAATGGTTATTGGCAAAAAATCGGCTTCGTTCCTGGCTCTGGCAACAGCAATTCAACAAAATCGTATTCATTCACGGATAAGATTGAGTCAACCGAACCATATCTCTATCGATTAAAGCAGATTGATAATGACGGTACTTTCGAATATTCTTCCACTGTTGAAGTTGATGGTGTTCCTCCAAACGATTTTGCATTGCTGCAAAACTACCCCAACCCGTTTAATCCCTCAACGGTCATTGCATTTGACCTCCCTGAAAAGAGTGATGTAAACCTGACGGTTTTCAGTTCACTTGGTGAAGAAATAGCCACTTTGTTGCAAGGCACAGTGGATGCTGGCAGGCATTCTGTCTCGTTCAATGCAGAAGGACTCCCCAGCGGGATATATTTTTACAGAATTACTGCAGGTAAATTTACTTCAGTCAAGAAGTTGATGCTAGTGAGGTAAGTATTGACGAATACTCCCCTGGTTGTATTACAGAATAATCGAATATACAACCAGGGGGGATTCTATCATGTTATTTCCGGTATTCTAACCCAGTTCTGGTCGGTCATCTATAACGGTCCGATATACTTCCCGTAAAACTCCTCAGCCACTCGGAGCAAATCCACATCAAGAATTGACAGGATCTGCTTCTTTATTTCCATAGGGATACCACCGTAGTATGCTTCCGCGATGCCTCCAGTAATGCACGCGACCGTATCAGAATCCCCACCGATTGAAATCGCTTTTCTGATTGCGTCTTCAAAATCGGTGGATATCATGAAGCAAAATATCGCCTGGGGTACGGTTTCCTGACAGGTTTCATTAAACCGATAATCCCGTCGCAGATCAGGTAGTGAAAAATCCAGATTGTACCCCATATCTTTGGTAACAAAATCTTTAACAGCCTGTTTACTGTTTTGAGTACGCGCAAGAAAAATACTCCCGGCAACAGCTTTCGCACCCTTGATCCCCTCCGGGTGATTGTGCGTGGGCATCGCTGAGCGCTCAGCCATCTTCAGGACTTCCTCCAAAGTATCATACGCCCACCCCACTGGACTGCACCGCATCGCAGAACCGTTGCCATAACTGTTATACGGTTCAGCCTCATCCTGTTCAGCCCACACATGGAATCGCCCACCATAACTCATGTGGGGATACCGGTGATAATATTCTTTAATTTTTTGCGTATACTCCACTCCCGTCAGGATCGCATCAGCCAACGCAACCGTTAGAACAGTATCATCCGTAAATGTACTCTCTTCAATAAACAGCGGGAAATCTTCCGCCCGGTAGTTATTAAATTCGTACGGAGAGCCGATGATGTCTCCGGCAATTGCACCTAACATAATAAGACCTAATTCCTCATTATTCGGTAAATCGCTTTACCGTATTACAACCATTTTCTTTACTTCTCTGTACCCTTTCGCTACCATCTCATAAAAGTACACTCCGCTTGGTAGACCAGCACCATGGAAGACCACCGAATGAGTCCCGGCAGCCATGGTTCTATTTACTAAAACCCGTATCACCTCACCCAGTGTGTTATAGACAATAAGGGAGACTTCCGACTGTTCAGGTACGGAAAAGCTTATGATCGTTTCGGGGTTGAAGGGGTTGGGATAATTTGCATGTAACTGAAAACTGGTAATAGTGCTATGGGTAGTCTCTATAACCTGACTGTATTGCACACTGCCATCAAAATCAATTTGCTTCAACCTATAAAGATTTTGGTTGCCTTTTGGGGAGGCATGCCTGAATGAGTATTCACGCGGGTTTATTGAACTTCCTGCCCCTGCAACATATCCGATGCATACAAATTTGATTCCGTCAGATACTTCGATTTCCCACCCTTTGTTGTTCGTCTCTGTTGCAGTGGTCCATTGAATGAGCACATCCTTACCATCAAATAGTGCAGATAAGGTAATTAATTCAACCGGTATCACTGGAGGCACATGTCGTATTAACCATGCATCGTGCATACCCGCGCCGGAAGAAAGTGTGTGACCTGCCACCACATAACCACCATCAGCGGTCAGGTCCATTGAATAACCCACATCTGAAGCCGTCCCACCGAATGTTTTACTCCACATCAGTGTACCGCCACTATCAGTCTTTACAATCCATACATCATCACCCCCTGCACCATAAGAGAGTGTATACCCCGCAATCAGAAATCCTCCATCAGCAGTTAGTTTCACGGCATTTCCGTAATCCCTGCCAGTTCCGCCAAATGTTTTCGCCCATAGCTGATTCCCGGAAGCATCTGTTCTAACCAGATACATGTCATCAAGTCCGGCACCTGACGAAGCTGTATATCCTGTAAGAATATAACCGCCATCGGAGGTCTGCTGAACAGATAATCCTCTATCAGCATCGGAACCGCCAAAGTTTTTGTTGAAAAGAACATTTCCAGCAGAATCGGTTTTTACCAGCCATGCTTTGCCGAGAACCCCCGCGCCATCTGAGGCTGTCCATCCCGTAATGATAAAGCAATTATCAGTGGTACGTTGCAGCCCGCGGATACCATCAGTACTGAGTCCGCCGATGGTTTTTGCCCAGACACTATTGCCCAAAGCGTTTAGACGGATCAGCCAGCCATCCCTGCTTCCTGCGCCAGATGATGAAGTGGCACATCCAATCATATAGCCCCCATCCGGCATAACTTCAACAGCGTATGCTTCTTCATCAGAACTGCCGCCAAAGGTACGACTCCAGACTTCACTCCCAAGTGAATCCGTTTTCACCACATACACATCTTTTGCACCGTTACCAAATGATGATGTATATCCCGCGGCAATAAAGCCCCCATCAAAGGTTTGCTTCACAGCGGCAGCTTCATCATCACTATTGCCACCGAATGTCTTAATCCATATCAGATTTCCATGTTTATCCGTTTTGAAGAGCCAGAGATTCCTGCCTGAGGCCGTACCGTAGGAGCGCGTGTAGCCCGCGATGATGTATCCTTCATCGAATG
>JAEXTR010000110.1 GCA_023406915.1 Bacteroidota bacterium | reverse complement strand
CTGGTGTTCCGTACGATCTTTATTGTTCTGGGAACAGTGCTGCTGCAGTATGAATGGGTCGTGATCCTTTTTGGAGTTTTTCTGTTTCTTACGGGTATTAAAGTTGCCTTTGCTCCTGAAAAGCCGGTTGATCCTGAAAAGAACCCGGTGATTCGACTATTGAGAAAGATTTTACCGGTCACACCTCATTTTGAAGGACAAAAACTGTTTACCCGCAAGGATGGTGTACTCTATGCCACACCCTTATTTATTTGTCTGGCATTCATTGAGGTATCCGATATTATTTTTGCCGTCGATTCGGTTCCCGCAATTTTTGCAATTACAAAAGAACCGTTGATTGTATTTACATCAAACATCTTTGCAATTCTGGGGCTTCGTGCTCTCTTTTTCCTCCTCGCAAGTGTTATTACAAAGTTCAGATATCTGAAATATGGACTTGGCGTCGTGCTGATGTTTGTTGGTCTGAAGATGGCGTACCTTAATGAGGCATTCGGTGGAAAATTCCCTATCGTATGGTCACTCGGGATCATTGGCGGTATTCTTGCAGTTTCAGTGTTGATGTCATTTATTTTGCCTCCAAAGGAGACACATTCCGAAAAATGATGCGTCAAACTGAGATACCATTTAATCAGTTACAATTATGATGTTCCTGAATCCTGCGGTCCTTATTGGACTGGCAGCAGCATCAATTCCTGTTATTTTGCATCTCCTGAACCTCAGGAAGTTGAAGCGGATTGAATTTAGCACACTCCGCTTTTTGAAAGAACTGCAAAAGCAGCGAATCCGGAAGCTGAGAATGAAACAATGGCTTTTGCTGGCACTTCGTGTACTTGCTGTGGTGTTTCTGGTCCTTGCATTTGCACGCCCAGCTCTTGAAGAAGTGAGTATCAGTGGTATCACCTCAGCAGCAAAAACCACTTCAGTAATTATCATTGATGATTCACCCAGTATGGCTGTCATCGGAAAGGGTGGTTCCTACCTCAATCAGGCAAAAGCGGCAGCTATGAGTGTCATCAACAGGATGAAGGAGGGGGATGAAGCAGCAGTGATTCTCCTCTCTGATTTGTTCGGTGACCCGCCTACCCTCGTCTCTTCTACCGACGAACTAAAGAAGCAGATAGAAAATGCAGAAGTCTCCGCTGTGAGCGGCACTCTGGAATCTGGAATCGGGAAAGCTGCAAGGTTATTGGGAGAAAGCAGAAACTTCAATAAAGAACTCTATATCTTCTCCGACTTTCAGAAATCACGTCTGGATGTTTCCGGAACCCCGGCAGACTATGCAGTCCAGTTGAACAACCAGATGAGGGTATTCCTGATGCAGCCTGAAACAGTTACAATAACAAATGCCTCAGTCTCAGCAATAAACCTGAACACGAGTTTGTTTGAGAAGGGGAAAACGGTGTCGGTAACTGCAGATATCCGTAACCACTCCAGTTCCAGTATCGGTCGTACTGTATCGCTGTTTCTGGCTGGTGAACGGATAGCACAGAAGAATGTGACTGTTGATGCGGAACAGATACTTCCTGTTGAGCTGGAAGGGCGAATCGGTGCAGCAGGTTATCTGGAGATTACTGTTGCCCTCGATGAGGATGCTGTTCCTGGTGATGACAGAAGAACATCCGTAGTGTATGTACCAGAAAAAACCACTGTGATGATTCTGAGCGATACGGAGAGTGATACCCGTTTTCTAAAACTTGCTCTTCAGGCGGCAGCAGGTGCATCCAGTATGGAAATACTCACTGCCAGCATGATACAGGCACATTCTCTTGATTACCGGAATCTCAGTTGCGTCGTCCTGGTTGGTTCAGAGCAGTTTCCTGCCGGAAAACGTCTACAGGAATTTGTTGAGAACGGTGGTGGTCTTGTGATCTTTCCGGGCAACAATTCATCACTGGTACGGTTTAATGCTATGCTCAGCACCCTTGGACTTCCTGCTGCGGGAGAGCTTAAGCAGCAAGAAAAAGGTATAGGGTTTGGTCAACCGGAGCTTACACACCCCCTTTTTGCAGGCCTGTTTGGTCAGGGCGAAAAGAAGCAGTTTGAATCCCCTGATGTCTATCGCTATTTTCCTGTGGCGCTAAAAGGAGTTGGGAAAACGGTGATTCCACTGCTTGGAGGTAATGTGTTTCTTTCGGAATTTAAACGAGGGAATGGGAAAATACTTTTTTACGCCGCTGCACCTACAGCCGAGGCTTCTTCCATGCCTCTCAAGAGTATTTTTGTGCCCCTGATGGTTAAGTCTGTGCTTTATGCCGCTGCACAGGAGTTACCTGAATACGCTACACTTACCGGTGATGAAATTGTAATTCCTTCAGGATCGGTTTCCGGTCAGATGAAGGTTGTTCAACCCGATGGCGCAATTGAGGTGATTCCTTCTGATGCAGTATCGGGCGGTTTTCTGAGGTACCGGAACACACGGTTGCAGGGGAATTATGCGTTTTTCAATGGAGCAGTACCTCTGGCGGTTATCCCTGTGAACCTGCCCCCGGCAGAATCTGAAACTGGTTATCTTACCAGTGACGAAGTCTCTACAGTGCTGCAAAAATACGGCAGCCAGGCACTTGTCTATACAGCTGCCGATGGTGCCGGACTTGAACAGGCGATGCAGCGTGTGCGATTTGGGTCCGAACTGTGGCGGGTGTTTTTGCTTGCCGCCCATATCTGCCTGATGCTTGA
>JAEXTR010000050.1 GCA_023406915.1 Bacteroidota bacterium | reverse complement strand
TTCCGTCGGTATCAGTCACAATACTTCCCCCGGATGATCGGGATGGTGGTGTGGGATTAATTTTAACCGGAGTCGTCCAGCTGCTCCCGCTGTTCGTAGAGGTAGCAACCAAAACGGGGTATGGCTGAATCATATTGACATATACAGCATACAACCTGCCATAATATGGGCTGGATGGTTCATCATCTATGATGGAGGTGCTTTTATCTTCCACCGTCAGTGGAGAAATAGTATATGCTGATGACCATGTCTTGCCAAGATCGTCTGAATAATGGCTGAATAATCCGGGAAATACAAGTCCGTTGTGGGTTAGAATCAGCCTACCACTCGGAGTAATAATGGTTCCTGGATCGCCACCATGATTCTGGATATTAGCACCTCGGCAGGTATCTGTTCCAAACCAGCTGATCCCGCCATCAGTTGAAACATACACACCCTCACTCTTGAATGCCGTTGCTGTATTAATGGTAACTGCACTGATAAAGAGAAGATTAGTGTCCGTTTTGCTGATAGCTATGACCGGTTCTGACTGTGTAATCACACTGGGAAATACCCTGAAACTTTGGGCGGGATACTGTCCGAACAAGAGTCCGGACAGTATAAGAAACAGCAAAGAGATTTTTTTCATAATAATTTCAGGTTAAAGTTTATACCTGCATAATACATTCTTGGTTCAGCAGTTTCGTAGTATCTGCCATAATAATCGTTGATGCTGATATAACTGGCATATCGCTTATCAAAGATATTTGTCATTCCCGCAAACGCGGTAAGAACGAATTGATCCATATCAAACGTCAACCCTGCCATGATGTTGCCATAAAAGAAATCACGGTTCTTTTCTGTGTTCGCATCATCAACATACATCTCAGCAATGTAGTCACAATCCCAGAGCAGCATACCCTGAATCTGCTGTGTCAGCTTTAACTCATATACCAGAATGAAGTTTACAATATGTGTTGGGATCGATGGCACCATCTTTCCTGAATAATTCTCAACCTTTGAACCTGAAGGAGTGTAGACAGTGGTGATATAGTTATCATACCTGAAATGTGCGTAGGTGTAGTTCACAGTCCATTCTACATCATCAAACGGATGGCTCATAAAACCACACTCAATACCCTGTCGGGATGTCTGTGCTGAGTTACGGAAGTATGTTTTTTGATTGATCACAAAAGGAATGATCTCATCTTTAATCGTGTAATTGAAATACGTCACTTCAAAAAATATCTTCTTCATAAAATCATTCTGAGGCGTGACCAGATTTCCTTTGATACCAAGCTCAAAGTTATTTGACTGTTGAGGGTCTAAATCAGGATTCAGACTATACTTCAGATTGGATGTCAATGGATTATTGGTCATCTCACTGAGGGCTGGATAATCATAGCTCAAACCATAAGAACTGTATAGTGCAATCACAGGCGTAAGCTTATAGTTCAAACCAATCTTTGGTGAAAACCCGCTCATCACACGTACGGAATCGGTGAACCCGAATGGTATAAACGTTTCACGCGCAAACCTGTTGTAATCATAACGTCCGGAAACAAATAAATCCAGCTTTTGATCAATGAGTGTAAGATGGTCCAGGATGTAGATACCAAGATTGCTAAGGCTTTCATTATAGTGATTGGTCACTGAGATACCAGGGACACCACCAACATTATCATACAACGTTAAGGGACCTGCCTGAAAGGCATAGTCATTCCCAACGGTAAGAATATTTTTCATTCCAAATATCTCTGATCGGTTGGAAAGCTTAAGAATACTTCCCAATGAGTAGCGGGTAGTAAATGCATAATTCTCATTATCAGCTTTTTCCAGCTCCTTTACACTTGCATAACCGGTAATTTCCAGCTCATTCTGTTTTTCACTGCCAAATGTTGTAAGGAAACGTAAAGCTCCTCGCCCCTTTTTCGTTGCCCTTTTATAGTCCTGAGAGATAGCAAGGGGATCCGCCATAAAGGGATCACGATCAAATTCAGCCCGTGTAAGGGAACCTGGTAGCTTATTGAATCCATGCACAAAATTGCCATGGAATGACAAGGTTGAATTCGTACCAATAAATGCCTGATAGATGGTATTAACAAGATGTTGGAATTCAGTGCTGTGCTGACGGTAACCATCCATATTGCGATAGCGGTAAGATAAAAAGAATCGCTGATTATTATCCTTCATGCCAACCTTAATACCGTTTTGCATAAAGCCGAATCTTCCAGCCTGGTTGAATGTACCAATAAAATTATCCGGGAAAAAAGTATCAGTAACGAAATTTATAATCCCACCCGGTGCATTCGCATACAATGAGGACAGATTGCCTTTCACCACCTCCACCGTTGCAAGTGATGTCAGGTCAATAGCATCCATCACCGATTCACCATCTGGTTCTGACTCAGGTATGCCGTCATGTAACACTTTCAAACCTCGTACACCTGAGTTGGAACGGGTGCCGAACCCACGAATCGAAACACGCAGATCACTGTTTCCAAATCTGTTTTGCAGGAAGAGCCCCGGTACATCTGCAAGTACGTCTTTTGCAGATATTTTTTTACCGAAGGCAAGCTCCTTTTTATCGACTCTGAATACAGAATAGGGTATATCAATAATACGCTCACTGGCTCTGGTGCCCACCACAACCACATCATTAATTTTATATTTAAGGGAATCCTTCTTCGGTTCATCCTGTGCAGTTGTCTGAAGTGAAAAACAAACGATCAGTATGAGTGTGAGGCAGGATAAAGTAAAAATATTCTTCATAAAAACTCCTTAATAATCTGGATCGAACAGGTCAGGAACCAGATCAAAACTATGTGAGGGCTCTTATTCGCAGAGCCCTCACGGTAAAATATGAAAGAATCCGATTTGAATTTACCGAATACTTACCATTAAAGAAAGTGTAACATTTCTTGGCATCCCTGGTTCAAGGAACACAGGTTTACCTCCAACCAGATCAGGATTAATAAACCCTGATGCTGCATAACGCTGATCAGTGATATTGTTCACAGTGAAAAATCCACGTAAACCGATTCCACCAATCTGAACCTCCCTGTTCAGTGACAGTGAGGCATTGATTATATTGTAAGACGGTACCTCTATTGAATTCGCATCATCAACAAAGTACGCACCCATTCCATTGAAGGTGACACCTAATGAAAGTCCGCCTAAGAATGATGGTGCATAGTTGATGCTCGCTGAATAAAACATATCCGGAATGCCTGCAACCTTATTATCCTTGTAATCAGCATACTTCCCTGCCTTGGCAAGGCTGTAATGCACTGAATCAACTCGATACGAATTGTACTTGTTGTTCGAATACGTCACGCTGCCCTGAAGTGAAATACCATAACTAAGTTGCATCTGAGTGCCCAATTCTATACCCGATCGCTGCGTTTCACCAGCAGTGAAATAAAATCTGCCACCCCGGTAAGGAATGATATCATCTTTCACCGATATGAAATACGCGGCTACATCATAGGTTAAAGAATTAAGGAATGAACGCTGACCAAGATAGATAATCTGCTTTGTACCTACTTCGAATGTAGTGGACTTGATCGGCTCCAGCAGTGGATTGAGCAGATACACGGTGTCCTGACCATAGGTTCCGGCAGGATCAGTTTCATTTCCAGCCGGTACCTCGATACCACCACCAAGATTGGCGTATACACTGTGAGTAGGGTTAAACCGGTATGTAACTCCAGCTTTTGGCGTAAAGCGCTGATATGATTTTTCCTGCATTCCAAATTTTGGCTGCAGAAAATCTTCACTATAATAAGTGATATTATCAAATCTGCCCCCAACAAGAATACTGACATCTTCACCGATATTCAACTCTGACTGAAGAAATGCACCGAATGTATTTGCTCCTTCCCGTTTATTGGTTGAGAGTTTATTACCACGCCCGTTTGTAGGTGACAGCGAATAGAATAGAATAGCTCCGTCCTGATAGGCTTCATCAACACCTGCAACAAGTGTGTTCTTCAGGGTTTCACTCAGTTGCAATACATTCTTATACATCACATTTCCGCCAAGATGGTATCGGGTGAAATCCCGAAACGTATTCCTCTCTGAGCGCTGCAGATATTTCGGGTTCACAAAAACCATGGCAGACACAGAGTGCATGTTATCTATCTCGTGTTCAAGGGTTACACCGATTCTTCCAAGCCTGTTGTATCTTCTTTCGTCACGCGCCTTGTAGAATGGATTTGCCTGAACCGGATCAGCGTCAAACTCATCCTGTGTTAGTGGACCCGGTATATGAAAGGAATTGCTCGTAGCAAGCAGATACACACCAAGTTGACTCCTGGTGCTGAGTGGTGCCACAACTCCGGCATTCACTATAGAGCGGTTGGATGATGAATGTTCCCTCCAGCCACTAAACGATGTGTTAGCAAACGAAGCATAGACTTTCGCTAGTCCAAGCATCGTACCGCTTCGCAGGGTGAATCCCTTCAACCCATAGCTACCGGCTAGCCCGGAGGCTGAAACATAATATTCCTTGAAATCCGGAACAGACGAAATGTTAATTACACCACCGGCAGCGTTCCCCCAAATAGCAGATGAATTTGACCTGATCACTTCAACATTTTCTGCCAGACGCATATCGATCTGGTCAAATGAGGTTCTGCCATCTGGTTCAGTTTCCGGCAGTCCGTCAAGCATGATTCTGATACCCCTCGTGGTACCAGAGTTAGATCTGTCTCCGGCACCTCTGGCACCAAAACCACGGATTACAATCCGTACGTCCTGATTCCCTGAGCGTGACTGAGCCAGTACGCCGGGAACAGAGGCAAGGGCTTCGTCAATACCATACCCTTTCAGATTGACAAGTTGACTCTTCGTAATAATTGAGACAGCATAGGGGATTTCCAGAATGTTCTCAGTGTAACGTGTTGCGGACACGGTTACCTGATTCAACTGGTATTTTAGTGTATCTTCTGACTCCTGTTGCGCAGAAATCTGCAAATGTAATCCGCAGAGAATCAGAAGAATGAAAAGCTTCTTCATACAATTGAATTCCTGATTTTATAATGTACTTCAAGCCCTCTGACGCAGTGCGTCAGGAGCAAAAAAAATGAGTTCTATAATTCAGGAAAGTTTAGGAGGGGGTGCGGGTATTTCAGAATCAGTTAAGTAGTGATGGGAAACGTTGAAGTATTGATACTCCTCACCCTTGATGGAAAATGTCATTCCATGAATCACGGTGAGAAGTCCGTCCTTAATTTCGAGGTGCCTGAGTAGCAGGAGCGGGTTCTGATGGTCTCTGGTATCCGAATCAGATTTTTCAAACTGTGCAATAAAAATACGCTCAAGGTGTGTTTCTCTGTGGTCAGCAATACAGGTGATCGCGAGCGAATCATTTCTTATCTCCATGGATACGATATCATACATCAGTCCATGGTACTTGATTTCCTTTTTTTCGTCCTTCCACTCAAAAATGCCGGGCTCCTCCTGAATTGACACAGGAACCGTAATCACTTCTAACTGATCGCGGTATTCTTCAACCTTGGTGATTCTAGCAAGTCCCTGGGATTTGAAGTAACGGTGCAATTGCCAATAGATAAAAGTATTCACTCCTGCATTAAAGAGGAAGAGTAGAGAAAGCAATATGGGAAGTGTCTTTTTCAAATATGCATGCGAAACAAAATAGATTCATGAGCAGAAGTAAATTAGAGAAATTGTGCCGCTATACCAAACAATAATATCACAAAAATATGAATGCCGCCTTTTAAGGGGCGGCATTCTTTTGTATCAGAAACAGCAGGAAATACTACTTACTGGTGATGCATCAAATATCGAATTTGATTCCCTGAGCCAGAGGAAGAGTTTTTCCAAAATTGATCGTGTTAGTCTGACGGCGCATGTACTGTTTCCACGAATCAGACCCTGACTCACGTCCGCCACCGGTTTCTTTCTCTCCACCAAAGGCTCCGCCAATTTCCGCTCCTGAAGTACCGATGTTCACGTTTGCAATACCACAATCAGATCCCCAGGCAGACAGGAACTCCTCAGCTTCACGCATATTTAGGGTAAAGATTGAAGAGCTAAGTCCCTGAACAACTCCGTTCTGCAGGGCAATAGCATTTTCAACTTCGCCAGTGTACTTAATCAGATAAAGAATTGGCGCAAAGGTTTCTTCCTGTACAATTTCAAAGTGATTTTCTGCTTCAACAATGGCAGGCATAACGAAGCATCCGGATTCATAACCCGCACCCTCCATCTTCGTACCACCAAAGATCACTTTACCACCTTCCTGTTTCACCTTTTCGATAGCATTCAGGAAGAGATCAACAGCAGCGATATCAATAAGTGGACCAACATGGTTAGCAGCATTCAATGAATCACCTACCTTCAGACCGCTGTATGCTTTTACCAATGAATCTTTCACCTTATCATAAATGGATTCATGGATAACCAGACGGCGGGTTGAAGTACAACGCTGTCCTGCAGTACCTACAGCACCAAAAACTATTGCCGGCACTGCCATTTTCAGGTCTGCATCAGGTGTAAGAATAATGGCGTTATTTCCGCCTAACTCAAGGATCGCTCTGCCAAATCTGCGTGCAATAACCTCAGCAGCGTGTCTGCCAACATTGGTTGATCCGGTAACCGAAATCAGCGGAATACGCTTATCATTAAGAATCTTTTCACCGATTGTGCTTCCTTTTCCAACAATCAGGGTAAACAAGCCTTCCGGAAGGTTATTTTCTTTCACAACCTGGGAAACAATATTCTGCACGGCAATGGCAGAAAGTGGTACTTTTGAGGAAGGCTTCCACAGATTCACATCACCACAGACTGCTGCAAGCATGGCATTCCATGACCACACAGCCACTGGGAAATTAAAAGCAGAAATCGTGCAGACTATTCCGAGTGGATGCCACTGTTCATACATTCTGTGTTCTGGACGTTCAGAATGAGTCGTCATACCATATAACTGACGTGAAAGACCGAGTGCAAAATCGCATATATCGATCATTTCCTGAACTTCACCAAGACCCTCTTGCAAAGATTTTCCCATTTCGAATGAAACGAGGTGCCCCAGAGGCTCCTTATATTCACGGAGTTTATCTCCGATCTGGCGCACGATATCACCACGCTTAGGAGCCGGCACCTTGCGCCATTGCAGGAAAGCCTCTTCAGCAAGTTTCATAGTGTTTGCGTAATCAGCTTCATTAGCCTGATACACGGTTGCGATCAGTTTTCCTGTGTTCGGTGATTTAATCTTCAGCTCTCCGGCATCAGTTGAGTTACCCCAAACCGTTCCGGTACAGCAGCCAAAATTCTTTTCCTGAATTCCTAAAATCTTTAAGAAGTCCATAGTATTCCTGCCAAAAAGTTTGAAAAATGTCTGATATCTAATCTAAAGAATAATGTACCTAATAAAAAACGAAATCGGAGGGTGGGAATTGGATTTTTACCCGGTCTTTTTCCGGCTTTTATAACATTTTTTTGAATGCCTGCATCTGAGACCTGATTTGTCAAGATATACAATATTTCGTTCACCAAATCAGATCAGGTACCGTATTGTAGTGTAGTTTCCCCCCACTACTGCTTAATCTGATACCTCAGGCACATTATACTGCACATCGACTGCCTCCATTTCACCATACACAAAGTCACCGTCCGGTTTGTGATAGATCAGCTTTGCTTTCCCAGGGAGTAAAAATCCGTTCAGCTCTCTATACTCGCTCACTGGTGTTGACCATGGATAACTGTTGTAGTATCGCCCATCAGTGTCAAAGCGGTCTGAACTGATAAAGTTCGTTAGCTTTCCTTTCTGATTGAAGCTCAAAACTGCACTGATTGTATACCCCCCATTTGAATAGCTCGCTTTCACAGTCAGGTCGTCGATGTACTCCCATTCGATGTTCCCGTCAATCAGAGAGCCAGGCGCAATCAAACACATATCATTAAATAAAGTAACCGTCTCTGCCTGGGTTAATTTCTCCCCCTTGGCATCGACTACGGTGAACCAATTGAGCACTTTCACCCTGAAAGTTGCAGATTTATCGCAGTAAATATGAAGACCTGAGGCGGGTAAGCCCATTTTTTTTGCAACCATGAAAAAATAACGGGACGGCTCTTTGTAAAAATTGTACTGTACTGATTTCAGTGACATAAATGCTTCATCCGGCTTTGAACGCATTCCCCCCTTGAATTCAGCCCGAAAGTTATCAATCTTTGGCTTCCCCACTGACCTTGTATAGCGCAAGTACTTCTGTACCTGCACTGGTAAATGGGAAATTTCTGCCTCGGTGAGATTATCCTTGCTGACAAAAGTACCTTTTCCCAGATCGTTTTTTACAACACTCTGAAACTCCTTCAGTAAGGAAGTGTAACCCGCACTGATCACTGCAGGAACCAAAAGAATAAGATTGAGAATGGTTCCGTACTTTGCATCCCCCCATGATAGGATGATAACAGTTTGTGAAAGAATCACAGCAGTAACTCCCGGTATCCACCATTTAGTGTTTCCGAGCGCATGGAAAACGCCTGCAACCAGAAACAGGAGTGCCGTCAGGAGCCACACAATACCCAGTACGGGTGTGATTGAGATAAGAAGCTGTTCCATCTCTGCAATTGCAAAAGCCTTGATAAATCCAGGCAGATGGATCAATCCGTGTACTACAAGAATGAGCGTGAGTATCTTTTTCATTGTTGTATTTGTATTTGTATGTGTGAATGCAATTGAATTCTGTGTGACCAGATGGCAGGCTTGCAATGAACCCAGCAATACAATAGAGTTAACCCCACTGCTGGTTCACAATTTTTCAAGGAAAATGGAAATTATCTTAAGTGCGGAGGGGGCGGGATTCGAACCCGCGGTAGAGTTTAACCCCTACGACGGTTTAGCAAACCGTTGGTTTCAGCCACTCACCCACCCCTCCGAAAGGATTTGGAATGCTGAAATAAAGAGAATCGAAATATACATATTTCATTCTAAAATGGAAACAAAATCTTCTCTCTGATAATATTTTTTTCGAATCCTTCTCTCAGAATTTCACTGTCCCTCTTCCCAATTAAGCCCTCTCTCCCTCTCCATCTATTTTTTGCCCCAATTCCACAAATTCTTCTAAATATGAGGAGTCTAACTCCACATTTTTATAGAAATATGAGGAGTTTACTACTTCCCCCCTCACCCTGCATACGCATACAACAGCTTTTCAGCGCCCAGTTTCCCGACCAGATTTACCTCTTCCTCGGTGATTTTTTCATTATCGGTGTACTGTTTTTCCGCACTGTCCCACTGTTGTGCTGCCTTGATATGCATAGCCGGCAATACCTCCAGCTTATCCACAATGATATTATTCCCCATCAGGGAATCAACCCTGCCTTCAATAACATAGGGTCCCATCGATAATGTCTTTACCGCATACCGCTCATACACCTTGGGAAAAAGCACCGCCTCAAAAGTACCGGTCAGGTCTTCCAGGGAAAGAAACTTCATAATATCCCCCTTGCTGGTTTTGATACGCTTTGATGCCATAAACCACCCCGCCATCTTTACCCTGCGGTTGTGCATGTTCACCAGGTCTTTTGCCTGTACCACAGATCGGTCATTGATCACCAAAGGGAAAAATTCAAGCGGATGCAGCGTCACCATATAGTCGAAGATTTCATGCTCGGCAAGGCATTTCTCTTCAATCGTAAAATCAAACGGTGTACGCACCTCCCGTTCCAATTGTAAAGTTTCATGCGCAAACAAATCCCCCGCAGGATCATCCATCACCCTGCGATGATGGATATACACATCCAGCAGCCTGAGCAGTGTCCTCCTCGTTTCACCCAGACTATCCATCGCACCACAGGTAATAAGCAGCTTTGTAGTTTCATACCCCGTATGGGTACGCCGCAGGAAGTCCAGCAGGGACACAAAATACCCGTTGGCACTCCGCTCATCGGTAATGCAACGGGCAGTTTGCACGGAAAGGTTCTTCACTGCCATCAGACCGATACGGATAACGCCATCACTCCCAGTGTACTCATACTCACTGGCATTCACGCACGGCAGCAGCACCTTCACCCCCATGCGCTTCGCCTCCTGTACATACACTGCCGGGGTATAATAACCTCCGCTGTTGGAAAGCACAGACGCCATAAACTCAGCCGGATAGTGTGCCTTCAGGTATGCCACCTGATAGGAAAGCAGTGCAAAGGAAGCACTGTGCGACTTGCAAAAGGCGTATCCTGCAAAAGACTTGATCTGCCGCCACAACTCCTCAGCCACTGTACGGTTCAACCCGCGGGATGCACACGATTCATAATACCTCTGCTCCAGCTTCAGCATGGCAGAGGGTGAACGCATTTTGCCGCTCATGGCACGGCGGAGCAGGTCTGCCTCATCAAGCCCCATACCCGCAATGTGGTGCACAACCTTGATTACATCCTCCTGATAGATCATAACCCCGTATGTCTCACCCAGTATCTTTTCCATTTCCGGTACCAGATACTTGCGCCTGCCCGGATCCTGGTGCCGCAGTATAAACTCCTGCATCATGCCACTTTCTGCCACACCGGGCCGGATAATGGAGCTTGCTGCCACCAGCAATTCAAATGTGTCAACCCCGAGGCGTTTTATCAGGGAGCGCATCCCCGGTGACTCAATATAAAAACATCCAATCGTCCTTGCGCTCCGTATCAGCTCCCTGGTGGCAGGGTCCTGAAAAAGCATCTCATAATCCGCAATATCAAACGGCAAACCACCTGCATAATCACGGTAAACCGTAATAACATTGCTCCGCCCGGGAAACCGGTATGACTTCAAATTGATGAAATCATCGGGAGCAGACTGCACAGGAGCACGATGTTGGTGTAATGCGTATGACATAGGGAGCAGACTTTTTAAATACTATAAATTACTGAAATGATAAATCTGATCTTCTTATTATTAAATAAGTTATATACTTTTACCGGATAATTGAAATTGTGTATTCTGAATAAGGGGTATCACTACCCCCTGAGGTGCGGAGCACGCCTCATCCGGGAGCTTTACCTTATCAACGGTATCACGGAGCACGCCAAGCGCACGCTGACTCAGCAGGTCAATCTTTACCAACCCCAGCTCCTCAACAGGGTACATATCAGGTTGGGTAACGATCAATCCAAGCCCTTTGTTCTTTGCAAATTCCAATGCACAAAACCGGGTAATCGGCTCGGGAGCAATCACTATCCCGCTGGGGTGAATGCTCAAATGCCGGGGAAATCCTGCCAGACGGGCTGCCAGGTTTACAATTGTTTTCCACGGCTCTGTATCAAATTTCAGGGAGCGTGCTTCCGGAAACCTCGCTGCAATATCAGGTAGATTCCGTGCATCCGTCCACGGGATCAGCTTACTGTATTCAGAAAGTTCTGCTTCCGATATCCCGAACACCTTGGCAGTCTCCCTGAAGGCGGAGCGGGCACGGAATGTTACCGTGGTGGATATCATGGCAACCCGGTCATAGCCATACTTGTCGAAGACATACTTGATGATTTCATCACGCTCCCGCCAGGAGAAATCGATATCCACATCAGGGGGCGTAGTACGGCTTTTATTCAGGAAACGCTCAAAATAGAGATCATACTTGATGGGATCCACATCCGTAAAACCAAGACAGTATGACACCAGACTGTTCCCTGCTGATCCACGCCCAAGCGTCATCATCCCCCTCCGGCGTGCCTCACGCAGAATATCCCACACCACCAGAAAGTAATCAACAAAGTTGAGCTCCTTAATCACCCCTATCTCATAGTTCAGCCTGTTGACCGCAGCATCAGTTAGAACGCCATACCGCTGCCGGAGTCCGTCAAAAGCCAGTTTCCATAGCAGTGAATACGATGTTTCGGGCGGATCAACCGGAAAAGTGGGGAACTTGAACTCCCCGATTCTGAGATCAAGATCAACCGCCTCAGCAATACGCCGGGTATTTGCCAGCGCCTCCGGTAGCCCCTTCCACTCCTGCTCCAGCTCTGCCGGATCACGGAA
>JAEXTR010000049.1 GCA_023406915.1 Bacteroidota bacterium | reverse complement strand
ATATAGACCTTGGTCCAATGGCAACAATGAACTTGCGTGATGAACTCCACGACCAGGTATCACGTTCTCATCAATCAGGTGCAAAAGCTCTTCTGGCTGCCGATATTCCTCAACTCCCCGGTGCATTTTATCCTATTACACTTCTCACAGAAGTAAAAGAGTCATCTCCAGCATTCATTGAAGAATTGTTTGGTCCCGTTGCACCGATTATCATCGCTGAAGATGAGGATGATGCGATCAGACTTGCAAACCAAACAGTTTTTGGTTTGGGCGGGGCGGTTTTTACGCGTGATACAGAAAAAGGGGAGTATATCGCTAAAAAACTTATTCAGGCTGGTTCCTGTTTTGTAAATGCTTTCGTAAAAAGTGATCCCAGACTCCCGTTCGGTGGAATTAACGAATCTGGATACGGAAGGGAACTCTCCAAACAAGGTATAATGGAGTTTTTGAACATCAAAACTGTGTATGTTAAATAATCATTCATTGATACCAAACTGCTGATTCCGTATATTTGAAGAATGAAAAAATTACTTCAAAAACGCGGTTTGCGCATCACTGCTATCATTGCTGCAGTTGTTCTGACAGTTGCAATTTTGATCAACTATGTTATAATGCCCCTCTATGTCTATGCTCCTGAGGTAGAGGTTCCGGATGTACTTGGACTGACACCTGATGCAGCCTACACTGCTTTAGATGAAGCTGGTCTGGAACCATTTATCGGAGATACCTCCTACAATAGCAAATACGAGTCTGGAAAAATAATCTTTCAGAAGCCCTTTGCAACGGCTGTCGTCAAAAAGGGGAGGAAGATTATGCTGGTGATTAATGGAACAGAAAAGCTTGTTGATGTTCCGGATATCCGGTCTCTCTCGATTGACGAAGCCAGAGTTTTGCTTGCTGAGAAGGGACTCCGTCTCGGTAGCCGTGGAGAGGTAAACTCTACAACTCCCACAGGCAAGATTGTATCTCAGTATCCATTCGCAGGTAACAAAGTCAAACGCGATAGTCCGATAACCGTTAAAGTGAGCATTGGCGAAGAAGAGGGAAGTATTGAATTACCATCGCTTTACGGTAAATCGGTAACTGAGGCGAGGAAAATCCTTGACAATCTAAAACTCCGGGTAGGCAGAATTTCTACAAGACCAAATGATGAGCTCCTTCCAAATACAATTTTAGATCAGTATCCTGCCCCTGGCACTAAGATGAAGGAAGATGAAAAGGTTGATCTTTTTGTTGTAGAAGCTTCCAACGGTAACGAGGGGGAATAGTGAAAATTCTGGCACCTTCAATCCTTTCCGCTGATTTTCTCTGTTTGGGTGAACAAGTGTCGACAGTCGTGAAAGCTGGCGCACAATGGATTCATTGTGATATAATGGATGGAGCATTCGTCCCAAATCTTACGTTCGGGCCAGCCGTAGTACATGCTGTCAACAGATGTACTGATGTTCCCCTTGATGTGCATCTGATGATCAAGAATCCCGACCTTATTATCCCAGAATTTATAAAAGCTGGCGCTGACTATATCACAGTTCATGCTGAAGAAGTCGTGCACCTCCACCGAACTGTATCTCTTATCAAAGATTTGGGCGCAAAACCTGGTGTTGCCATCAATCCCGCGACACCTCTCTGCATGGTAGAGGAGATATTACCCTTTATCGATCTGGTTCTCATAATGTCAGTGAATCCAGGTTTTGGGGGTCAGAAATTCATTACCTCTTCTCTGGATAAAATACGAAGACTAGATACACTCAGACAAAAAAAGGGTTACAACTTTTTAATTGAGGTAGATGGTGGTGTAAATGAAAATACAATCACTCAACTATCTGACGCCGGATGTGATGTGTTTGTTGCCGGTAGTGCAGTATTTCAGGGAAATGTAACAGATTCAGTACAAGTTTTAAAAGAAAAATTGAGAAATACTTAGGAGTTAGAAATGAAAATTGCCCTTGTTGGCGGTAGACTTATTACACCATTCCGCACTATCCAGAACGGAACGGTTGTTATCGAAGATGGAATGATCACTGAGCTTGGGAAATCATCGGAAGTTGAAATTCCCTCAGAATGTGAAGTAATTGATGTAAGCGGAAAGCTGGTAACACCTGGATTCGTTGACTTGCTCTGCCACGGTGGCGCAGGCTATGGCTTTGCTGATGAAAGCCCTGAAAGCATAAAAAAGGTAAGTGACTATTTTATTACACACGGAACAACCTCACTTCTTGCCTCGTTATACGCAAAACCTCACGAAATGTTACTTGCAGATCTCCGCAGGGTGGCTGATTATATCATAGCAAATCCTCAATCAAATCTTGTGGGTATTCACATGGAAGGTCCGTATTTGAATAAGGATCTCAAAGGAGCTATGAATGAAGGGTATCTCTGGAAACCTTCAGTTGAGTCATGGAATGCCATGTGGGAAGCCTCCCGCGGGTTGATTAAGATAATGACCATTGCCCCTGAATTGCCTGGTGCCATTAACGTTATGCGTGCCGCAGCAAAGAAAGGGGTCGTGTTATCGATCGGTCACTCCATGGCTGACTATGATCAGATAGAGATTGCCATAGATAACGGTGCTGCTCATGTGACCCATATGTTTAACGCAATGCGTCCTTTCCATCACAGAAACCCTGGCGTAGCGCTTGCTGCACTGAACAGGCAAGAGCTTAAAATAGAATTAATTGCAGATACCTTCCATGTACACCCTGCCGTAATGGAGCTCCTGTATAAACTAAAAGGACCAAGTGGAATAATACTGATCACAGATTCCATCCGTGCAGGAGGAATGCACGAGGGTGAATATGAGTTTGCTGATCAAAAAGTTTATATG
Source organism: Bacteroidota bacterium (assembly GCA_023406915.1). Classification (GTDB taxonomy): domain Bacteria; phylum Bacteroidota; class Ignavibacteria; order Ignavibacteriales; family Ignavibacteriaceae; genus JAEXTR01. The sequence continues at coordinate 699 of JAEXTR010000049.1, read as the reverse complement.
AAAAATGAAAAAGCTTTCCTTGAAGATGGAACTCTTGCTGGCAGTACTCTTACACTGAACCTTGCAATCAAGAACCTGGTTACAAAAGCAAGTGCTAAAATAACTGATGCAGTTAGAATGGCTTCACTAAATGGAGCACGAGTGATTAGGCTATCGGGTCAAAAAGGAATTCTTGCTGTTGGTAAGGATGCTGACATTGTTGTTATGAATGAAGACTTTGATGTAGAAATGACTATCCTCAAAGGACAGGTAGCCTTCAAAAAAGTGTTGCAATAACATGCAGAGAATGAAGATATGCCTGTAGTTGTCATAGATCGCTCAGTTCCACAGGCACAGGCATATCTTTCTGTCCGCTATGAACTTCCAAATGAAGCCAATTGGGATCATAGATTCGTGATTGAGATAAGCGGGTACAATCTTGCTGCTGAGGATCTAGATAAATTACAACGCCTATTTTCTGAAGCTTTAATTATAAAACACACTGATCTTGGTACATTGCTACTCTATCACGGCATGCTTTCACAATTTCCTGATCTCTGTCTGAAATTTTCAATAATCACAGGCAATAATTCCCTTCCTCTTTCAAATGCAGTCCAATCTTATTTTAGTGCTATGATACCTTTTCCCTCAGATTTACCAGAAATCATGGGAATAGTCAATGTAACACCGGATTCTTTTTCTGATGGTGGCAGATACTAT
>JAEXTR010000019.1 GCA_023406915.1 Bacteroidota bacterium | reverse complement strand
TCACCCAGAATACTATGTACAGATAGCTTAACCTCCGCTCCCTGAGGAAGCGAGTAGTTGATCACTGTTACAGGATTAAACGGATTTGGGAAGTTATTACCAAGTTGAAACTCAGTTGGCAATGAACTCTCATCTTCAGTATCTGTTGCATTGTGAGTCTTGAAGCCACGTGTTGCTGACCAATCTCCAGTACCAAGAGCATTACTGCTCTGCATCTTCCAGAAATATGATTTATTCTGGAGTAGAATCTTCGTTCTGTATGAGGAATCACTCGCAGAAAACGTGGTGTCAAGAATCATGTTATTTGTCCCAATTGGATTTCCAGTTCCAATCTGCAACCGGTAAGAGGTGACGATAGGATCTTTTTCCCAATAGAGCGTGGGAGTGAGTGTAGGAACGGTCATAGCATGTGGAGGATACACCAAAACTGTGGCAAGCGGGAAACCGGTCTTAAAACTGTAGACAGAAGAATAGTCACTGGCACCACCAAAACCATACGAACGAAGTCTCCAATAGTAGGTGGTTTGTGCTAAAAGACCTGAGATCGTAAGCTCTTTTCCCTTATAACCCTTCAGATCCTTGATCAGTCCGGTTGCAAAAGTTGGATCTGTGGAAACCTGCACTTCAAATGCATAGGAGAGTGCATCACCAGTCCATTTAATGATAACACTAGCCTTGATATCATTTGCGCCGTTCAGGGGTGCGGTTGGTACAGGAGCCCCGGGTACCTGGGTAAACTGAACCACATTACTCATGCCGCTCTCATTGTTATTACGATCCAGCGCCGTAACTACATAATAGTTTCCTGTGGTCCCGGCAAAATGTCCGTAATTGTAAGGTAGCACTGTTGTACCTGACGTACCAAATAAATAGTTACCCTGATCAGTCGCCCCAGGTGCTGGTGCTGATGGGAAACGATACACAGCATATCTTATAGCTGTATCGCCATCGGAAGCAACTGTCGGTTTATCCCATAAAAACTCGTAGTGACCAGAAGTACTATTGAGCTGGAAACGAAGATTTGAAGGGGCATTCGGAGGAACAGTTTCCTTCCAGTTCATAACTGGAGGTAACGCAGGCTGAATATAGAGACCATACACCAATGAGTCCATGAAACCTTTAGCATTGCTCCTGAAACTAAGCGCACGGAAGAATACACTACCATCGCACTTAGGATTATTACGGTTATAACGGATCTGGTTTGGCAGCTCATTTGGTGCCCAGTCAGGTGTGCGGTGTGCACCGTGTCCCGGGTAAAAATGACGGTTGTGGGCAAATGTGGAATCACTCCACCAGTTATTCAGCTTTGCATAATCCTGTCCGCCACCAAAGGGCCAGTATAATTGCGGGGTGATGTAATCCACAGATTGATCCTGCAACCAGGTAATTGCATCGCAGTAAATAACACTGTACGCATCCATCCCGGTAATTCCGGGAGGTGTGCCTGATTTCCAGATACCGAACGGACTCATACCAAATTTGATATGTGGCTTTGCAGCCATGATGCTGTCATTGAGATGACGAAGGAATGAATTGGTATTATCCCTTCTCCAGTCATTAATATTTGTAAAGCCGCGGGGATACATTCGGAACGTAGCAGTATCCTGATGAGATATTTGATCTGGCGGATATGGATAAAAATAATCATCCATGTGAACACCATCTACATCATATCTTCTCACTACATCCATAATGATCTTTGTATTATATTCTTCAACCTGCGGTAAGCCAGGGTTGAGAAACTTATACGTGCCAATATGAATAACCCAGTCAGGATGCTGATTGGAAATATGACTTGCGTGCACCGGATAGCTACCCACAGTTTTCACAGAACGATATGGGTTAAACCAGGCATGGAGTTCCATACCTCTTTTGTGAGCTTCATCAATCCAGAACTTCAATGGATCATATACCGGATTAGGAGCTACTCCCTGCTGACCAGTAAGCCAGTAGGACCAGGGTTCAAACGGCGAAGCATACAACGCATCACATTCAGTTCGAATCTGAAAAATAACCGCATTCACTCCGGCAGTTTTTAACTCATTTAAAATTGCAATCGCCTGATTTTGCTGTGTCGTAACAGTCAATCCAGGTGATGAGGGCCAATCAAGATTTGTGACCGTGGCAACCCACGCAGCACGGAACTCCCGTTTTGGGATGGAGCTCTGTGCGAAAACTGACAGCGGCAGAAGGATCAGCAGCAGTACCGACAGCTTTTTCATAGTCTTTCCTTTTTTTTCGTAAGTGATGGTGAAAAATTAATAATTACTGACTCATGCATGATGATTCCCAGGTTTCTTTTTCATTGGCAGTGGTCTTGCTGCATTTGTTACTGCGTTTATCTTTGCAGCATAACTGGTTCTGTTAATGATATCGTCGTCATTCACTATATGCACATCAAGCAACTGAGGAATCTTTCTGCCACTTCGCAGAAAGTGCATTTCACAGATCGCATCGTTGAAGCCCTTCAGCCATAGATTAAATGCCCGAAGTTTCACAGGATCATTTGTTGTGTGAACTATCAAATCGATGTCACTTTCTTCACTGGCTGTCTGATGCTTTGTGCTGCCGAACAGATAAATACCCTTAATCCCAAACATGTCCGGATCAATTTCATAGGCAAATCGTTCTGCGATCTTAATTCTCCAACGCCATGGTTCGGTGACGACTTTCTGGTCAGTTTCAAGGGCATCGTCATGAAGGTCTTCATCCTCCTCCTCAAGCGACTGATTTGAAGACTGATCAAGGATCGCCAAAGCAATCTCCTGTTCAGCGTTCATCAATACTTTGAGCACCTTTCCCCCTGTATTGGCAGGAATATCTATCACATAAATGACGTTGCTCAATTCCTCAAATTCGGGCAACAATTCAACAAAAGAATTGTTCATTTTGTGGAAAAAGTCGTCCCTGAATATTGTATCGTCATCATCGGCATAAATTGGCAGATACCGGATGCTGGATTCGACAAGGTCCTGGAAGAAATGTGTTCCAAAAGATAGATCTGGAACATAGTTTCCCTTTTTGCGAGCGACTTCAATCAGTAAAGAGGTATTATTTATATCTGAGTAGGTAACGTTCACGCCAAGTTTTATATCACCCCTGCTCCCCCACCTTCCGGGTCCAATCAGCCCAAACTTTCGTGCTGGCAGCATTCTGTTCAGTTTTCCTATTGCCCTGCCAACCATTTTCATCTGTTTTAAGTCAGGCAATTCGCTATAAGCATCAATATCTACATAGACGAGATGAGTTATCTCGGGCATTTTACCATTTGATACATATTTATGCGTTTTAAAGATGATGTTTTCTTTCCGAATGTCTTTTGGGATCACATCAGCAATGTTCCGCTTAGTGTAGCTCTGGGGACGGCACTGTAACACATACAGATCCTTTCCGTCGAAAGCAAATTCCATATCCACGGGTGTGCGCATTGCCTCCTGTAGCGTCTTGAGTATAATATCAATCCGTGAAACAAACTTAGTTGAACTGAGCAGTCCATCAAATGTTACCACATAATCATGTTCTTCAAAGTCCAGATCAAATCTGCTAACCTTGCGGATCATATTGCCATCAACCTGTGATACAATCTTCTCAATAATTGGATAGTCATTCCCTGCTTCCCGTAAAAGTGCATCTATCGAAATCGATTCAAACTGATTGGTCTTAAGATTGATGACATCAATATTCTTTGGTGCATAGCGTACCTGATCTTCGAAAGATATATTCACTTTGAGGTTCGGTTGTGAAGGAGCAACCAGTATAGGATAATCATCACCAATTCTATCCACAGCGCGTGTCCCCAGACCAGGCACAAGACGAAGCAACCCGTCTTCACGTTTAATACGGGGTGACCACCTGAACTCATTATTACTAAAGGCAACTCCGGCAAAGGCAGGAAAGAAATAACCTCCCACTTTAGTACCCACAACCTCCATGATCATGATTGCCATTTCTTCGTGGAAGTCAATCAATCCACGCTCAGAACGGTATTCTATCGGATCAGGACCAAAAGTAGAAGCATAGACTTCAGCTATGGCATCCATAAGGTTGTTCAGACGTTCCTGCTTACTCCCCTGGTTAGCAAGGAAGAGTGACTTGTACTTTCCTGAAAATGCTGCACCCAGCTGATCCTCCAGCAGGGACGAACTTCTAACAACAATGGGCTTGTCACCAAAATCGTCCAGTGCCATTGCAAGCCCTTTTACAATCTCGGGCGGGAATTGACTGTTTTTGAACATCTGTACAACGTGAGGATATTCCATCCTCACTTCACCAATTTCTTTATACTTTTGCTCAAAAACTTCATCCAGGTTATTATACTGCATGAATGCCAGAATAACATCCGAACTGACAAACCAGGTTTTAGGGGTCTTGATATCATGCAGTAATTCCTGATCCTCTGAGTGTACTCTCAGAATATTTGAAGCAAGAAATATCCCTGAGCTCTTGCCACCCAACTGCCCCCGGCTGGAAGGCAGATAAATCATCTTATCTATCAGCGAAAAGAAGTCGGTCAGTTTAACGTACTCTTTGGCAATCTTGATAAAATGCAATTCATTCGAGAAGAACCGTCTTATAAGGGAAACCCGCAGCCCTTTGATTGTAGATGGGGAAAGCTCAATTTTTTCAGGGGCAACATGGAAATACTTCCTGATGGCATCACTTATTTCGGCAAGCGATGTATTCCGCGATTCAAGTACTTTGACAAGACCGCTTGATTTATCCTCCTTCACCCACTTCTGTACACGCGCAAGTATATCTGCATCCAGCAGGTGTTCATTTGCAAGACTGAGGATGGCCTCGATATAGTCATCATAATTATTGATAAGCTTCCTGCGGAGTGGTTTATTCTCGTCAACAGGTACATCTTCCGTTTTCCCTGAGAGCTCAATGCTGGATTGTTTCAGAAGGATATCTGCCTCATCAATTCCGCTCCAAC
>JAEXTR010000388.1 GCA_023406915.1 Bacteroidota bacterium | reverse complement strand
AGGATTGAAGGAATTACGGTAATTACAAGAGACGATTCACTAAGTACTAAGAGTTCCTATGGAATAGGGTCTTATATGCCTATTACAATCACCAATTGTATTGTTAAGAATTCTCACCATGGAATCAATGTAAGTGGAGCAGAATTTGAAATCTCTAATGTGATTCTGACGAATATCATTGTTGGCTGTTATTTTAGTTCTCAGACACCATCATATATTGGCAGATTGACCAATGCTAATATTGTAGTAAATAGAAAAAATGGTGCACCCTGGCATCCAAGTGCAGCCACCTGGGTGGATTATGGAACCTTCCATATAGACAGGCTGACAGCTCTTAATTTGAAACCATTATCGGAAACCGGTATCGACAACAGTACCTTTCAAAGAGGAGGAAGTTTGGTTAATTCCTCCATTTCAAATTTTTGGTCAATATGTATATGGGCATCTGCAGAAACAAATTATGAGTATCGAATTGAAAACTGCGTTCTGAATGGATATAGTTATGGAATACGAATGCTTGGACCTAATCTGAAGGTGTTCAATACGGTACTCTTGAATAACAGAGATGCGGGTATAAGAATCTATGACCCTTACACTGGGGATTACAATCTTTATTTTAATAACGGCAAAACAGGAATGGGATCAACCTTTTACCATGGAGAACACGATATTATAGCAGACCCAATGTTTGTAAATGCTACAGAATATCAACTTTATCCACCGGTAACTGAATTTGATTACCACCTGCAATACGGATCACCTGCCGTTGATGCAGGGGCACCATGGCTGCTGGATGCCGATGGCAGCAGGAGTGACATTGGAGTGTTTGGAGGTCCCGGAGGAAGCAGTTACCCGTATCAGGATCTACCGCCACTGGCACCAAAGTGGATCAGCTCAAAGGTTGAAAACAAAAAGGTTACCCTGAAATGGAAGAAGAACGGAGAAAGTGACTACCTGAAGTCATATCTCCACAGGAGTACGATACAGGGATATACCCCTGACTCCACCACCATTATTGCCGTACTTGACGGATCAACCCTGCCTGATACAGCTATCTATACCGATACCCTACCAAGTTATGCAATACCGTATTACTATAAACTGCAATCAGAGGACTCAACAGGACACCTGGGTAATCCCGGTAATGCGATGGCAGTAACAGCAGTCAGTATCAGGGAGAACAGCACAACAGAGTTGTTTGATTACCGGTTGGAACAGAACTATCCAAATCCTTTCAATGCCACCACGATGATCCCATTCAGTCTGAAGGAAGAGGGAGCGGTCACGATATCCCTGTACACCATGACGGGAGAGAAAGTAGCCACGCTTGCATCCGCCCATTATTCCAAAGGGAGTTATGAGATCAGTGCCGATCTCGGTCACCTTGCATCAGGTATCTATTTGTACCGGATAGAAGTACATAACGGGAACCGGTTACCTGTTTTCAGGGATATGAAGAAGTTGGTTATGGTGAAATAGTCTCATAAGACACCTAATCAAGGCATTAAAGACACCAAAGGAGAGCCTGTATGATCTGAATTCCTTGTTGGTGTGTAACAAATTTATTCTTGCGAGTTTCGATTTCTATGACTCCATTGCGATTCTCCCCTGTTTTCAATTTCGGTGGTAATTCTCTAATTTAGGGTATGATTAATATATTTTCCGCATGATTAAAAAGACCCTCTTCCTGCTGTTGCTCGGTTGCAGCCTGATGTTTTCGCAAAGCCTTGGGGACATCCCCAGAGGTTTTTTTCTTTCATTTGGCGTGGGTCCCCGGGTGCCTGTTTTTTCATTTTCTGAAAAAAGTGTAGTGGGGATCGGCGGAAGTATTGAAATCTCTTATACCGACATTGATGTACTCCCCGTCTTTCTGTATGGAAGAATCGGCTTCGACCAGTTTTACGGATCGCAGGAATTTTACCAAACCAGCGACCATACCCATTATTCAGAAAATTATGTCCCCATCACTGCGGGAGCAAAATACTTCTTTGCACCTATCAGTCCCAATTCCCTGATCATGCCGTTCGCTGAAGTTTCTGCCTCTCTGGTAGTGTACCAGGAGTTTCATGACTTTAAGGCGAGTTCTGGACGGAATAACTACCTCAGTGATGGACTCACATACGGTTTCAGCGCCGGCGGGGGTGTCAGTATGTTTCTTATGGAATTACTCGCCAGTTTCAACGTTTATCACGATCACACATTCTTTTCAGCTGATCTGAAGGTCAGAATACCACTGTATGTAGCATTTTAAGAGAAGAGAGGCATAAATGGAATATCAGACTTTACGCTGCGAACAGGATGCAAGGGTCATCACGCTCACGGTCAACCGTCCTGAAAAACTGAATGCACTGAATCGTGAGGTTCTGCTGGAGCTCAGGCATTTTTTTGAAGAATTGAAAACAAAAACGGATGTTGGCGCCGTTATCATTACCGGATCAGGCGAAAAGGCGTTTGTAGCCGGAGCCGATATCAGTGAACTGAATCCCCTTACTCCCCTGGAAGGGATCAGGTTTGCTGAATCAGGACAAGCTGTCTTTAACCTGATTGAGCAGTCCCCTGTTCCGGTTATAGCTGCGGTGAATGGGTTTGCCCTTGGTGGCGGATGCGAACTCGCTCTTGCTTGTCATTTCCGTTACGCTTCAGAAAATGCAAAGTTCGGTCAACCGGAAGTCAATCTTGGAATTATCCCCGGATATGGTGGGACGCAGAGACTGGGACGACTGATTAACCCTGGCAGAGCTGCGGAACTGATCCTGACCGGCAATATGGTTACTGCTGCTGAGGCACTCTCAATCGGACTTGTAAACAAAGTTCTCCCTGCGGAAACATTACTCGACGAAGCACGGAAAACGGCTGCAATTATCGCATCAAAGCCTTTCCATGCAGTAAAAAACTCCCTGCTTGCTCTTGGTGCAATCCAAAAGATGACGCTGCAGGAGGGGCTTGCGTATGAGGCTTCTCTGTTCGGACTTACCTGCGGTACCAAAGACTTTAAAGAAGGCACCTCCGCATTTCTCGAAAAACGAAAACCGGAGTTCAGCCACGAATGAACCTGCTGGTGCGGACACTTATTGTTGCAATTGTTGTTGCGCTGATATCACTTACGGTACTGATTATTATATCTGCCGGCAGTGACAAGCAGCTTACACAACCTGAACCAGAAGAAAAAGAGAACCGTACCATCACCCGGAATGAGTCTGATGCACTCTTTGCAAGAGTCAACCAAACCTTTGGGATCAGGGACTCCCTAATCAAGTCCCTGAAAAAGAAACAGCCAGCCGGTTTTGAAATCCGGATACCAGCAAACATCCCTCTCACCCTGTACGTTAAGGAGATGTTTCAGATATTCGAACCTTATGCAGTGACCATCATCTCTGAGGAACGGGAAATGAACACATTTGCAACACTGCAAGTGAGAACCATAGACTCGACCCTGTTATACCTTGAGCTCCGTAAAGGAGGTGAGCAATCCGCACAATCTGGAATAGCCGCACTCTGCATTTTGATTCCGCCTGATATCAGTGATCAGGACCTCGATGCCCTGCTGCGGGAACCCGAACCGTTTACCCTGCTGCTTACTCCTTCAAAAAAGAACAGTGAACGAATCTCCAAAATCCTGAACGAAAGGAAAAACATCGGATTGTATCTGAACGATGAGATCAGTGAGAGACAATATAAACTTGCATCCGATGCCACCGATTTCAGAATGACCAGGATATTTGATTCCTATAAAAAAGATTTACGCGGCAGCCGCGTCGTACTGATTGATGATACTTCAGAACTCTTTACTGGTGGTATGTACAGCAGGATAAAAAAGGAGTTGACGAAGAGGGATATATCACTGTTTACCTATGCAGACTTCTTCATGACTGGCGGTGAAAATTCTGAGGAAATCAGCCAAAGTATCACGAGCCGAACCGATGAAATCATTGCAGGAAATCCGGCGATTTTTCTGATCAAACCAGAAGATGTACCTCACATTACCGATGCAGTAGCCAGCCTGAAAAAGAAGGGTGTGAAGATTCAGTCTGCACAAAGCATTCTGATTACGGACAAATAGTTTTCATCTGCCGACCTATCGGATAATCATCCTACCTGAGAATGAAACCGATTCTTTCCAGTTTTCCGTCTATAGTTGTTCTGGCATCCATCTGAAAAATTTCACAGAGCAGCGGATAAATATCGATATTCTGCAACGTTCCGGTGCGGTACCCTTTCTTGAAAAGAGGACCAGAGGCAAAGAAGATGCCATGCATTTCAATCGCATAGTTATCCCAGCCATGACTCGCCTTCGAGCCCCATTTCTTTGCTGATTCAAGTGATTTTTCAGTATGAATCTCCCACCCTATTTCAGGTAAAAGAATGATATCGCCCATAAATGGATGGCTGTTGAAGTGGTACCATGCAGGCATTTCGGACTTCAGGTAAGCCCTGTAATGGTTCTCTGATGCTTTCAAACTGGTGAATACCGCTTCACGTTTTTCTGACTCAACCCGGAGGGTTAGCAGCGGACCGTTATCAAGTACCTGCACATCATCTAGCGAAACAAGATTTTCAATCAAGATCATACGATCATCACTTATATCAGCCATACCATGATCGGATACGATTATCAGGTTTATGCTGTCCTTCACTGATGAAGCCTTTAGTCCATGTACTAATCTGGCAAGGATTGAATCAAGCTTTGCTATCGCCCAGTCGGTTTCAGGAGCTGAGGTACCGAACCTGTGTCCATAAGTATCAGTCAGATCGAAATAGAGAGTTACAAAATGCGGGCGCTCGCCATACGGCAAATTAAACCAGGATACCACCGTATCCACACGCTGCTCATAAGGAAACTCATGCTCATATTGTTTGAAGACGGAGGGACGTCGGTGTTCGGTGGTCAGCTCTGATCCCGGCCAGAAGAATGATGCGCACCGGATGCCCTGCCTTTCAGCAGTTTCCCAAAACGCTTCACCAAAATACCAGGCGGGGTTCGTGATCTGATCCTGGGCACCCAGCCGGAATCTCCGGTTCTTATATGGATCAGTCATATTGTTACTGATGATACCGTGGTTTTGGGGATATTGACCGGTGATGATGGAGTAATGGTTAGGAAATGTTTTAGACGGAAACACCGGTCTGAGAGCTGAAGCAGCCACTCCGCTTTTTGCAATTGAATCAAGCACCGGAGAAAGACCGCGGGAAGGATAGTCATACCGATAGCCATCAAATGAGAGAAGCAGGACATACGGAACTGATTCTGAGCTTTGTGCGAACAGCGCAGAAAAGGATAATAATAGAAATATAGATATGTGAGTGATAATACGTTTCATTTTCAAACCATTTTCTTTCATTCAGGCAAACCGTTCAGGATGCAAAGCAGCACCCTGAACTTTCTTTCAAAAATAGAAAGAAAAACAGTGTCTGCCAACCCGAAAAAGGAAGATAGAAAGAAAAGTGGAAAATTCTGAAACTCAGGCAAAAATTTTAAAAATTTCTTTTTTCATTTTTTGAAAAAAATCTATTAGCTTGCGTAAGCTTACAAGATAAATTGAGAGTGTACTGCACCATGAATTGTGTCTCTGTATCGTTCAACTTCAACCCGTATCATCATTACCCGGTGATGTGAGCGTATCTATGACACACATGCAAACTCACACACGCATACTGTCAGCCTTTACCTCAATTCTATCAATACCGCTACCCACACTCAATCCAAAACTCTTTTATCTGCCAAAACCTTATCTGCAATTCTGATCCCTTGTGGGATGATCAGGATTGTGCAGTATGGTTGTGGGTTGTGGGTTATAACAGAGAGAAATATCAGCCAGGCAGTTTGTGAGCAGGAATTATGAAATCGTTAAGTTTCCCAGGCTCTCTTTCAGGTGAGGCGCCCGAATGATACCTTTAAAGCCGGAGATTTTTTTATTTACCTAATACAATCACTATGCGACTTTCTGCAGCCACGCTTTGGCAATTGCAAAGTATGATGGAGAAGGCGCACATTTACCATAAAAAGGAGTAGTGTATGAACAAAACTCGACTGATTCTTACAATGATTGCCATTGTTGTAAGCTTTGGTTTTCTGAGTTCACTGGACGCACAGGTTATCACCACAGGCAGTATGAGTGGTGTTGTGAAGGACAGGAACGGAGAACCACTTCCAGCAGCAAACATCGTAGTTCTGCATGAACCATCAGGTACCGTATATGGCTCTGCTGCCCGTTTGGACGGCAAGTTTAACGTACCCGGACTTCGTGTTGGCGGCCCGTACAAGGTCACTGCATCGTACGTCGGTTACTCAAAACAGACCATAGAAAATGTGTATCTTGAACTGGGTCAAAACTTCAGCGTAGAATTTGTATTATCTGAGGATGCACTTCAGGTAGGCGAAATCACCATCACCGCTGAACGTGGCGAAATCATTAGTGCAGACAGAACCGGAACTTCAACCAATATCAAACGTGAAAGCATTGAACGGCTTCCTACGATCTCCAGAAGGATGGAAGATGTCACCAGACTTACACCACAGTTTGGCAGAAACTCCTCTTTTGGCGGTATTGACAATCGTTTGAATAATATCACTATTGACGGTTCTTATTTCAATAATTCCTTCGGTCTTGCCGGTCTTCCCGGCGACAGAACCGGTGTATCACCAATCTCACTGGATGCAGTTGAGCAGATTCAGGTTAATATCTCCCCATTCGATGTTCGCCAGGGCAACTTCGTTGGTGCAGGTGTGAACTCTGTAACCAAGAGTGGTACCAATGAATACAGTGGGTCTGTCTATTACAACTATCGTAATAACGATATGGTTGGTGAAAAGGCAAAAGACGCTGTTATCAATGTTGGTACATTCAAGTTCAATCAGTTCGGTCTCCGCGTTGGTGGCCCGATCATTGAAAACAAACTCTTCTTCTTTGCCAACTTTGAAACTGATAAGCTGACTCAACCCGGAACTACATTCCTGGCAAACGATGGAACTCAGGCAATCGGCGGTAATGTTACCCGCGTGCTTGCACGTCAGCTTGATTCACTGAGCACCTTCCTGAAGTCCAATTTCAATTACGAAACCGGACCGTATCAGGGATATGATTTTGAGACACCTTCCACAAGGTTCCTGTTCAAATTGGATTACAACCTTGACAATTCTAACAAGATCAGCCTTCGCTACACCCATCTGGATTCGTACACTGATGTGCTTCTCTCAAACTCCAGCTCACTGGGCTTTGGCACCCGCCGTTCAAACCTTCAGGGTCTGAACTTCCAGAACTCAAACTACAAGATTCTTGAAGACATCCGCTCAATCGTTGGTGAATGGAACTCAATCATTTCCAGCAACCTCACAAACAACCTGATTGTCGGCTACACTTACAATGATGAGAGCCGTGAATCCATGGGTACGATGTTTCCGTTTGTGGACATTCTTGAGACCGGATCAGTCTACACTTCATTCGGTTTCGAACCATTCACCCCGAATAACGAACTCCGTTACAAGAGTTACCAGTTACAGAACAATACCACCTGGTATCTTGGTAATCATGCACTCACCTTTGGTTTAAGTGTTGAGCGTTATGAATCAGAGAACGTCTTCTTCCCTGGCTCACAGAGCGCTTATGTGTATAACTCACTGGCAGACTTCTATAAGGATGCACAGGGTTACCTGGCAAATCCTAACCGCGATACCTCCGATGTGCAGCTGCGTAGATTCCAGGTGCGCTGGTCAAATATTCCTGGTCAGGAAAAACCAATTCAGCCTCTGAAAGTTCTTTATACCGGTTTATATGCTCAGGATAACTTCCAGGTTATGGATAACCTCAGTGTTATCGCTGGTATCAGACTTGACCTGCCTATCTTTGATGAAACCGGCTTCAAGAATGCCGAAGTTGATACCATGAACTTCATGGATGAAAACGGAAAAACTGTGCGTTACAGCACCAGCAAGCTGCCTGATGCCAATATCCTGATTTCACCCCGTATCGGGTTTAACTGGGATGTATTTGGTGATAAGCAGACCCAGGTGCGTGGCGGTACTGGTATCTTTACCGGCAGACCCGCATACGTATGGATTTCCAACCAGATCGGTAACAATGGTGTGATGACTGGCTTTGAAAGACTGGATAATACCCGCAAACGTCCTTTCAATCCTAACATTGACCGTTATAAACCAACAAATGTATCAGGCAAGCCTGCTTCAGCATACGAACTCGCACTCACCGATCCCGACTTCAGATTCCCGCAGATCTGGAGAACCAATATTGGTGTTGATCAGCGTCTTCCTTTCCTCGGGCTTATTGCTTCAGCTGAATTTATCTATGGAAAAGATGTTAATGGCATTTACTACATCAATGCTAACCTGAAATCAGCTAACGGTGCCTTCACCGGACCTGACACCAGACCACGCTGGACTGGTTCCAACAAGATCGTTTCCAAGATTGACAACGCTGTTGTACTGAAGAACCAGAGCGAAGGCTACAACTGGAGCATTACTGCTGCTATTGAAAAGCCATTTGCTGATAACTGGTACTTCAAGGCTGCCTATAACTATGGCGAAGCAAAAAACACTGTTGATCCGGGCTCCATCGCATTCGGCAGCTGGAACAATAACCAGCATTCCGGTAACCCAAACAATCCTGGTGTCTCTTTCTCAGCTTACTCACCCGGACACAGAATTTTCGCTGCACTCAGCTATTCACTTGATTACTTCAAATTCGGTACCTCCACTGTCACCGTATTCGTTGAAGGTTACACACAGGGTAACTTCAGTTACACCTTCAGTGGTGACCTCAATGGTGACGGCGGAACCAGCAACGACCTGATCTATATCCCAAAAGATCAGAGCGAAATGAACTTTGAAGAGTACACTGTAACGGTAAGTGGTAAATCCGTAAAGTTCACTGTTGACCAGCAGAAAGCTGCATGGGATGCATACATCGGTCAGGATGAATACCTGAGCAAGAACCGTGGTAAATATGCCGAGAGAAACGCTGCTTTCATGCCAATGGTATGGCGCGCTGACCTCAGCTTTATCCAGGAGTTTTATGCTGACTTCTTAGGTAAGAAGAATTCACTCCAGTTCCGCGTTGATATCCTGAACTTCACCAATCTGCTCAGCAGCAGCTGGGGTGTTGGTGATGCCATTGTTGCTTCACAGCCTCTGACCTCCAGAGGTGCTGATGCACAGGGTAAGGCACTCTACCGTTTACGGAATATTGGTGAAAACCTTATTTCCGAGACCTTCCAGCCTTCAGCAAACATTAATGATGTATATCGAATCCAGCTTGGCGTACGCTATACTTTCAACTAATGATAAATAGGTTTCATACCTTTTATGAGAAGCCGCCCCGGAAACGGGGCGGTTTTTTTTTGTATGAATACGGAGAAGAATAAAAAAGGCTGCCCTTGAGGAGCAGCCTAAAGATTGTAATCAGATGATTTGTATTGATTATGAATAAAGGCGTTTCCGTCCTGTTTCCTGACCGGAGATACGGAACTCGCTCATCAGTTCCTCGAGCTGGTGAGTTAACCGGTTGAGATCTTCAGAAGCACGTGCTATCTGTGAGATACCGGTTGCTGATTCACGGGTGACGGAGCGCATGCTTTCGATACTCTTCGAAATCTGCTCTGCGGCACTCGACTGCTCTTCGGATGCTGTGGCAACCTGACTGATCAGGTCTCCCACCTGCACGGTAGCAGATATGATTTCATTCAGAGATTTACCCGCAGAGTCTGCAAGCGTTTTACCGCGGTCAACTTCCTCCCTGCCCTGCTGCATACTGGTCACAGCACCGGAGGTTTCGCGTTGAATTGTCTTGATCATATCAGCGATTTCCTTGGTAGCTTTCGTGGTACGCTCAGCCAGCTTTCTGACTTCGTCAGCAACCACCGCAAAGCCCCTGCCCTGCTCACCGGCACGCGCTGCCTCGATGGCGGCATTGAGTGCCAGCAGATTGGTCTGATCAGCAATATCATCAATTACCTGGATAATCTCCCCGATCTGCTCACTGCTCTTGCCAAGTGCAAGCACGGTTTCAGCTGAATGTTGCACAACATCAGCGATGCGGTTCATACCCTGGATGGTATCCTTAACCACATTACCACCGACACCAGCTGTGCTGCCTGCGTTCTTCGACGCATCTGCTGCACCGGAAGCGTTACGAGAGGTTTCAATGATCGTTTTTGTCATTTCTTCAACGGCACCTGCTACTTCATCTACCTGTTGACTCTGCTCCTGCATACCGGCAGCAAGTTCTTCTGTACTGGAAGAAATTTCAGTGGATGCACTGGCAGTAGCCTGTACGGCTTCATGCACACGGATCAGCATTGAGCGGACATTCTGAACAGCACGATTAAACCCGCGGAACAGGTCGCCGATGATGCCTTTATCTTTCTCATCCAGTTCTACGGTTAGGTCACCGGCAGAAAACTTCTGCATCTCACCCAGGATAACTTCAACAGATGATTTCAGATAGTCTTCCTGTTTTTCGGCTTTTTCCTGTGCCTGTTTTGCTTCAATGGCAGAGCGCTCTGCATCAGCCTGTTTTGCTGTTACCTCTTCAATGGAAGAAGCTATCGTTTTCAGCATTTTGTTAAATGCAAGTCCAAGAGTGCCGATTTCGTCTTTCGATTCGACCTTTGTCTCAACAGAGTAGTCGCCTGCAGCGGCTTTCTCTGCAGCGATATTGAGCGCAAGAATTGGCTTTACAATGAGGCGCATGATAAAGTACCCAAGAATGGCAGCGATCAGCACTGCTATACCAATAGTAATCAGCAGGTTCGTGGTAAAGGCTGCGATGTTGGCATCCACATCATCAAGGTAAAGACCGCTCCCAATGAAAATCTTCCAGCCAGGATGCATCTTCACAAATGATATCTTTGGGGATGCTTCGGTCTCACCAAGCTTGGGATAGTAATAGGTTACGAATCCCTCACCGTTGGTTTTGACCAAGTTGATCATATCTCTGAGGAAGAAGTTATCTTTCTTGTCCTTAATGTCATATCGATTTGTACCTACGAGCTTTGCATCAGATCCGAGCGCTTTGGTAACACCCTGCAGATCATACGCAAAGTAGTATTCTTTACCGGCATAGCGGTAAGTATTCAGTTCATTACCATCTTCAACTCGGCATCCTCCATGGTGAGTTCACCTGATTGGACCCGTTGATAGTAAATTTCCAGGACATTATATCCGGCTTCAACAACGCTCTTGATTTCGCGCTTTTTATCTTCAAGGAACTGTTCTTCCGTATCAGGAAGCACCTTAAAGAAAAAGACAAAAATCACAGGAAGGAGGGCAGAAACAATAAGCGCACCCATCTTGTAATTGATGCGCCAATCACTGAATCTTTTCATAAGAATCTCCGGTTTCTTGTTGTGTTAAAAGAAATAGTAGGCGGCAAAATTTACACGTGTATTTGCATACTGCTTTGTATTACTTACTTTTCCCTGTGCATCGGTGGCACCGTATGCGGCAGAGGTATGTTCCAATTCAAGGGAGAAGCGCGTCTTCCCTTGTGAGAGCTGAATACGGGGCGAAATCCTGAATGCGGCATCGATATCATTATTTCTGCCAAAAAAGGCTCCGGCGTAGTTTTCATCTGCTCCCAGATTCTTTGTGTAACCAAAGAAAAGACCCAGTTCGAGCTCCTTACCGTAGGAAAGGTCTGCTGCAAGCGAGAGGGTTTTCACAGGGCTGTAGGTTTCAATTCCAGTAACCGTATCCAGCCCGGTAACTGCGTAACCACCGATCATGGTGACGTCACTCATATTACCACCGTAGGCGGCATTGAGTCTTGCGGTGACATCCCCTATCGGAAGTTTTACATAACCATTGACAGCGTAACTATTGACACGTTCCGTGGTTACGATATTCTTTGTTGTAGTCTGGCGAGGTCTTAAACTTTTATACTCTGCACCACCACCCAGAAACAAGCCGCCAGATTTGTATTGAATCTGGAAGATGAGCTCCGGTAAGAGACCGTTTCG